>URTZ01000050.1 GCA_900550825.1 uncultured Collinsella sp.
GCTTGTGCGATGAGCGTTGGCGTGTGGCGACGCGAGCTAGCGTCCGACGATTAGAAGTCGGCGTTGCCCACGGTGCGCGGGTGCGGCAGGACGTCGCGGATGTTGCCCACGCCGGTCAGATACATGACCAAGCGCTCGAAGCCCAGACCGTAGCCGGCGTGCTTGCAGGAACCGTAGCGGCGCAGGTCAAGGTAGTACTTGTACTGCTCGGGATTCATGCCCAGGTCCTTGATGCGGGCCTCGAGCAGATCCAGGCGCTCCTCGCGCTGGGAGCCACCGATGATCTCGCCGATGCCCGGAACCAGGCAGTTGGCGGCGGCGACGGTCTTGCCGTCCTCGTTCATGCGCATGTAGAACGCCTTGATCTCGGCCGGGTAGTCGGTCACAAAAGTCGGTCGCTTAAAGTGCTCCTCGGTCAGGAAGCGCTCGTGCTCGGTCTGCAGGTCGATGCCCCAGCTGACGGGGTAATCAAACTGGTGGCCAGCAGCGACTGCCTGCTCCAGGATTTCGACGGCCTCGGTATAGGTGACGCGGGCGAAGTCGGAGTTGGCGACATGGTCCAGGCGCTCGAGCAGACCCTTGTCCACAAACTTGTTGAGCATATTGAGCTCGTCGGGGCAGGTGGCCATAACGTCCTTAAGGACGTACTTGAGCATGGCCTCGGCGTTATCCATGTAGTCGTTAAGGTCGGCGAAGGCCATCTCGGGCTCGATCATCCAAAACTCGGCGGCGTGGCGCGTGGTGTTGGAGTTTTCGGCGCGGAAGGTGGGGCCAAAGGTGTACACGTCGCCAAAGGCCATGGCAAAGTTCTCGGCATTGAGCTGGCCGGAAACGGTGAGGCTTGCATGCTTGCCAAAGAAGTCCTGGCTCCAGTCGACCTCGCCGGACTCGGTGAGGGGCGGATTTTTGGGGTCGAGCGTGGTCACGCGGAACATCTCGCCGGCGCCCTCGCAATCACTCGTGGTGATGATAGGGGTGTTGACGTAGACAAAGCCCTGCTCCTGGAAGAAGCGGTGGATGGCGGCAGCCGCGACAGAGCGGATGCGGAACACGGCGCGGAACAGGTTGGTGCGCGGGCGCAGGTGCTGCTGGGTGCGCAGGAACTCGACGGTTGCGCGCTTCTTCTGCAGCGGGTAATCCGGGGCGCTCGTGCCCTCGACCTCGATGGAGGTGGCAGAAAGCTCGAAAGGCTGGGGCGCATCGGGGGTCAGCTTGACGGTGCCGGTGCAAATGAGTGCGGCCGAGACGTTTTGATGGGCGATCTCGTCGTAGTTGTCGAGTGCCTCGCGGTTCATGACGACCTGCAGGTCGCGGAAGCAGCTGCCGTCGTTGAGCGTAACAAAGCCAAAGTTCTTCATGTCGCGGACGGACTTGACCCAGCCGGCGACGGTGACGGTCTGGCCGCCGAGCGACTCGGCATCGGCATAGAGCTGCGCGATTTTGGTGCGGTTCACGTATCCTCCCATAACGGTTGAATGATAGTTATCCATACAGTTCGATATTCTAGCAGCTCGGCTCATTTGGGCTATACAGATAAGGCATTGGCGGGATGGTTTTTCAAACGAAAAGCGCCCGCGGCCTAATGGTCGTGGGTGCTTGACGAGGTGCCTTTTGGCTGTGTGGCGCGGGGCCTGGCTACTTGGTCTTGGCAACCAGCAGCGGGTCGCCAAGCTTGACGAGCGGGTTGCCGCCGATAAGCGTTCCAGACTCGCCGACATGGTCGATGCTCTTAAGACGATCGAGCTCGGAGACGATGACGGTCACGATGTCCTCGTGACCAGCGGCCTTAATGGCCTCGCGGTCGAAGCTGATGAGCGGCTGGCCTGCCTTGACCACATCGCCCATCTCGACAAAGCGGGCAAAACCCTTGCCGTTCATTTCCACGGTGCCCAGGCCAACATGGATGAACACGCGCAGGCCGTCCTCGGTGATCATGCCAATGGAGTGGTTGGTGACAGTGGTGGCGCCGATGCGGCCGTTGGCGGGCGCATAGATGGTGCCGGTAATGGGCTCGATGCCATAGCCCTGGCCAAGCATGCCCGAGGCGATCGTCTCGTCGGGAACCTCGTTCAGGTTGACGAGCACGCCGTTGACGGGGGCATAGATGACGCCTTCGCGGGTAGCGAAGCTTGCTGCGGGCGGAACGGACGCCTCGCCGGTCGAGGTGAAGGTGGACTTAAGCGAATCGAGCAGACCCATAGTTGCCTCCAACTTAAATAGGCGCATATCGCGCGTTTGGTTTGCCGGAAACGTTTCACATGTGTTTCGCGGCTTGGTCAACGCCCCTATTCTACGCTGCTCAACGATACCTCTGAACTGGGATTATGTGATATATCAGTTGAAGGGAAACTTATTGCCGGAGTGTTTCTGCGCCACGGGTTCAAGTGGGGTACGCTTGAAGGCAAAAAACAAGGGCGCATAATTTGCGCGAAGGGAGCACATATGATTGTCGAGAACCATGCGCTGTGGGGCGAGGAGCCGACCGAGGATTATCCGGCGACGTTTACGTATTTGGGTGCCGAGCCGCTGCCCGATAAACCGAATGGCCGCCGCCCCGCGGTGATCATCTGTGGCGGAGGCGGGTTTACGCATATCGCTCCGCACGAGCAGGACCCGGTGGCGTTTGCATTTTTGGACCGCGGCTACCAGGCCTTTGTGCTCAACTATGTCACGAGTTCTACGGGTGACGTGAGCTTTCCGCACCCCCAGGCAGATCTTGCCAAGATGGTCGCCACGGTGCGCGCGAATGCCGACGAGTGGCATGTCGACCCCAAGCGCGTGTGCGTCGTGGGCTTTTCTGCTGGCGGCATGATTTGCGCCTCGCTGGCAACACAGTGGAAGACCGGCCCCTTCGCGGCACTTGCCGGGGCGCGTCCGGACGACATTCGTCCCGATGCCGTGGTGCTGGGCTATCCATTGCTCGACTTTGCCTATGTGCGCGACATGCAGACGCGCGATCCGCGCATTGACTTGCGCGTGCCCAAGACGGGCGGCAAGACGGGGCGCGATTTGCTCAACGACTACCTGTCGATGGTGACGGGCGGCGAGGCAACTGACGAGCATCTGGCCGACATCTGCCCCACCACGCATGTTTCGCGTCAGATGCCACCGACCTTTGTATGGGGCGTGTTCGACGACAAGACGGCGCCGATCGCGCAGGTCTATCCGTTTGCCCAACGCATGGCGGAGGAGGGCGTCGCTTGCGAGATGCACGTCTTTGACCAGGGCGGTCACGGCCTTTCGCTCGGCAACGCCAACACCGCGGTCGACAACGAGGACAAGCAGGTGGCGGTCCGCCCCTGGATTCGCCTAGCCTTCCGCTTTCTGGAGCGCCATCTGTAAGAGGACGGGCATCCCAGCCCTTCAATAACTTGCGGTGAAATAGTTCCTATCTGGGGCATCAACCAGCCCATCCAGGAACTATTCCACCGCAACTTTGTTTTTGATGTCCCGTCTGGAAACTGCATCCCAGTTTTGCCTTTCAAGGTGGGACGCAGTTTCCCATAGGGCCTCGACTGGGAAAGTGCGTCCCGTTTCGAGTGGGGATTCCGGGATGCATTTTCCGTAAGAGGCCTGTTTGGGAAACCATATCCCGTTTCGAGCCAGAATTCTGGGATGTAGTTTCCCCGAGAGGCCTCATCGGGAAACTATGGCCCTGAACTCTCCTGCCTGTCCCCATCGCACCGATCTGTCGATTGAACGTCGTTGTGTGTTCGCGCTATCATGCATGGTTACAATTGGTTAGCCATGGCAAACGGTTAGCCATGGTGAACATAAATACAACGCCCTGTGGGCGCCGGGGGAGGAACACGGACGTGAAGCTCGATACACTCGAGATTGGAAAGGACGCCGTTGTCGCATCGGTGGCATCGGACGATCAGGCACTCCGACAGCATATTTTGGACATGGGTCTAACGCCGGGCACCGAAGTCACCATGATGAAGTACGCCCCCATGGGCGATCCGCTCGAGATCCGCCTGCGTGGCTACGAGTTGACACTGCGCAAGGACGATGCCGCTCGCATCGAGCTCGTGGGTATTCACGACACCGATACGGGTCCGCGCGCTAACGCCGCAATCGGCACGACGGAGCATCCGGCCCTGGGCGAGGGGACGTATTCGCCCCGTGCGGCAAAGACGGCCGTGCCCGAGGGCGCGCCGCTGCACTTTGCCCTCGCCGGCAACCAAAACTGCGGCAAGACCACGTTATTCAACCAGCTGACGGGCTCCAACCAGCACGTCGGTAACTTTCCCGGCGTGACGGTCGACCGCAAAGATGGCACCATCCGCAACCACCCCGAGGCAAGCGTTACCGACCTGCCTGGCATCTATTCGCTGTCGCCGTACACGGGCGAAGAGATCGTGAGCCGTCAATTCATCCTTGACGAAAACCCCGACGCCATCATCGACATCATCGACGCCACCAATATCGAACGCAACCTGTACCTGACGCTACAGCTTATGGAGCTCGACCGCCCCATGGTCATCGCGCTCAACATGATGGACGAGGTGACCGCCAACGGCGGCGCCGTGGACGTCAACCTGCTCGAGAGCCTGTTGGGCGTGCCCGTTGTTCCCATTAGCGCTGCCCGCAACGAGGGTATCGGCGAGTTGGTGGACCACGCCCTGCACGTGGCGCGGTTCCGCGAGCGCCCTGGTCGCCTGGACTTTTGTGCGCCCGACGGCCCGGACGGCGGTGCGCTGCATCGCTGCATCCACGGTATTGCTAACCTGATCGAGGACCATGCCGTGACGGCGCACATCCCGGTGCGCTTTGCGGCGACCAAGCTGGTCGAGGGCGATGAGCTGGTAACCGAGGCGCTTCACCTGGATCGCAATGAGCTCGACGCTATCGAGCACATCATTACCCAGATGGAAGGCGAGGCCGGCACCGACCGCCTATCTGCGCTGGCCGATATGCGTTTTAGCTTTATCGGCGACGTGTGCGGGCGCTGCGTCGTCAAGCCGCACGAGAGCCGCGAGCACGTGCGCTCCGTCAAGATTGACCGCATCCTGACAGGTCGTTACACAGCCATTCCGGCGTTTCTGGTGATCATGGGCCTCGTCTTTTGGCTGACGTTTGGCGTGATCGGCGCGGCGTTGCAGGGACTCATGGAGGACGGTATCGCTGCCATCATCGCCTCGGCCGATGCGGGCCTCAAGGCGTTCGGTACTAACGACGTGGTGCGCTCGCTGGCTGTCGACGGCGTGCTTACGGGTGTGGGCAGCGTGCTGACCTTCCTGCCGATTATCGTCGTGCTCTTTTTGTTCCTCTCCATTCTGGAAGACTCCGGATACATGGCGCGCGTGGCCTTTGTCATGGATAAGGTGTTGCGTCGCTTTGGCTTGTCGGGCCGCAGCTTCGTGCCCATGCTCGTCGGTTTTGGCTGTACCGTGCCGGCTATCATGTCGACCCGTACGCTCCCATCCGAGCACGACCGCAAGATGACCGTCATGCTCACGCCGTTCATGAGCTGCTCGGCCAAGCTGCCGGTCTATGGCCTGCTGTGCGGAGCATTCTTCCCGCAGGCGACGGTTCCTGCCATGGTCTCGCTCTATCTGATCGGCATTGCGGTCGGTTGCATCGCGGCTTTGGTGCTCAACCGCACGGCATTTAAGGGCGACCCGGTGCCGTTTATCATGGAGCTTCCCAACTACCGCCTGCCGAGCGTCAAGACGACAGTGATGCTGGCATGGGATAAGGCCAAGGACTTTATTACCAAGGCCTTTACCATTATCTTTGCCGCTACCGTGGTCATCTGGTTCCTTCAGACGTTCGACATTCGCTTTAATGTGGTCGCCGATCAGTCGCAAAGCCTGCTTGCGGGCCTCGGCAGCATCATCGCGCCGGCGCTGGCGCCGCTTGGGTTTGGCGACTGGCGTGCGTCCACGGCGCTCGTCACCGGACTTATCGCCAAGGAGAGCGTCATATCGACGCTCACGGTGCTTTTGGGCGCGACCTCGCCCGCGGCACTGTCGACCATGTTTTCGCCGTTCACTGCCTATGTGTTCCTGGTCTTTACGCTGCTGTACCCGCCCTGTGTGGCAGCCATCGGCGCCGTCAAGAGCGAGCTGGGCGCGCGCTACGCCGTTGCCGTGTTCGCGTTTCAAGTGACGGTCGCCTGGATCGTGGCGTTTGTCGTGCATTCGGCGGGCATATTGCTGGGGCTGGCTTAGTTATTTATTGACGGCGCAACCTTTGTGTATCGAATTGTTTTCGGCCCTGCATCTGTTGCTGACGGATGCGGGGCCGTTGCTATATAATCGCCTCCACTCAAAATGATTGGAGACGTTATATATGAGTCAGGCAAGGCAAGACGGCATCACGCTCAGGCAGTGGCTCCCGCTCGTCGGGCTCACCTGCTGTGCGTTCGTGTTCAACACGTCGGAGTTTATGCCCATCGGCCTTTTGACTGATATCGCCGCGTCGTTCTCGCTCACCGAGGCCCAGGCGGGCATCATGATCTCGGTCTATGCCTGGGGCGTCATGCTGCTGTCGTTGCCGCTCATGGTGTTCGCTTCGCGTTTCGAGTTCAAGCGGATGCTGCTGGGCGTGCTTGCCGTGTTCTCGCTGGGCCAGTTCCTGTCCGCTGTGGCGCCGACTTATCCCATCCTGGTCTGCGCGCGCCTGGTGGTCGCCTGCGCGCATGCCGTGTTCTGGTCGGTCGCCTCGATCATGGCGTCGCGCCTGGTTGACACACGCCATGGGGCGCTCGCCATCAGCATGATCGCTACGGGCTCGTCCATCGCGCAGATCTTTGGCCTGCCGCTCGGTCGCGCCATTGGCTTGGCCGTGGGCTGGCGCATGACGTTTGCCGTGGTCGGGGGCCTCTCAGCCATCGCGGTCGTCTACCAGGCAGCGGTGTTCCCGGCCATGCCGGCGGGTGAGCGCTTTACTGTCAAACAGCTGCCCGAGCTGCTCAAGAACCCGTTCTTGATCGCGCTCTACGTGGTCACGGTCTTTATGGCTACCGGCTATTACGCGGGCTATAGCTATATTGAGCCCTTCCTGGCTCAGGTCGCGCATGTCGATGCGAGCGCCATCACCATGACGCTGACGGCGTTCGGCTGCTCCGGCCTGCTGGGAAGCTGGCTGTTCGGCCGCCTGTTCGACGGGCATCGCTTCCCGTTCTTGGCTATCACGCTCTCCGGCGTGCCGGTGGCCCTGCTGCTCATGGGGCCGGCCGCATCGTCGCTCGTGACAGTGCTTGCCGTCTGCGCACTGTGGGGTTGCTGCGCCACGGCCTTTAACGTGGCGTTTCAGGCCGAGCTCATCAAGCACACGCCGGCGGATTCGTCGGCTGTTGCCATGTCGATCTTCTCGGGCCTGTTTAACCTCGGTATCGGCACCGGCACCGCGATCGGCGGTGCCGTGGTCTCGGGTCCCGGTATTGCCTGGATCGGTTACGCAGGCGGCGCGATCGCCGTCGTGGGCGTCATCCTCGCTATCACGGTGATGTTCCCGGCCATTCGCCGCGCCAAAGCCGTCGCCTAGCCACACCCCCTCATCAGTTGCGGTGAAATAGTTCCTGTTTAAGGCCTCTGAAGGCCCAAGCAGGAACTATTCCACCGCAACTTATTTTGCGGAAGGGGGTGCGCGGCGGGCATACAATGGATGTCGTTGTGTTGAGCTTACCAGGAGGTTGCTATGTGGGCATACGAGACGACGTTCTATCAGATCTATCCGCTGGGCTTTTGCGGAGCTCCGCGCGAAAACGCCGCGCCCGTTGCCGAGGACGAACTCTCCCAAGCTGCCGGCACTGCACCCAACCCCGATGCCCCCATCATGAAAATCGCCCAATGGGCCGATTACCTGCAGGAACTCGGTATTGGCGCTGTGCTCATCAACCCGCCGCTCGAGTCTGATAGCCACGGCTACGATACGCGCAGCCTGCGCCACATCGACCGCCGCCTGGGTGGGGATGCCGATTTTGCCGCCGTATGCGAGACGCTGCACGCCCACGGCATCCGCGTGGTGCTCGATGCCGTCTTCAACCATGTGGGCCGTGGCTTTTGGGCCTTCCGCGATGTGCAGGAGCGTAAGTGGGACTCGCCGTACAAGGATTGGTTCCACATCAGCTTTGACGGTGACTCGTGCTACGGCGACGGCTTTTGGTATGAGGGCTGGGAGGGCCATTTTGAGCTTGTGAAGCTCAACCTGCAAAATCCCGCTGTGGTCGATTACCTGCTTGAGTCCGTGCGTCGCTGGGCCGAGGTCTTTGGCGTCGACGGCCTGCGCTTGGACGTTGCCTATATGCTCGACCGCGACTTCATGCGCCGCCTGCACGCTTTTACCCGTGAGCTCAAGCCCGACTTTGTGCTGATCGGCGAGACGCTCCACGGCGACTACAGCCAAATCGTCAACGACGAGATGCTCGACTCCTGCACCAACTACGAGTGCTACAAGGGCCTGTACTCCAGCTTTAACTCGGTCAACATGTTCGAGATCGCCCATTCGCTGCACCGCCAGTTTGGCGGCGATCCGTGGTGCATCTACCGCGGCAAACATCTGCTGTCGTTTGTCGACAACCACGACGTGCCGCGCCTGGCGAGCATCCTCACCGACAAGTCGTGCCTGCGTCCCGCCTATGGCATGCTCTTTGGCATGCCGGGCATCCCGTGCGTCTACTATGGCAGCGAGTGGGGAATTGCCGGCGAAAAGGGTGGCCCCGATGGCGACTGGGCACTGCGACCTGCGCTCAATGAGCCTGCGCCCAACGAGCTGACGGCGTTCATCACGCAGCTTGCGTACCTTCGCTCGGCCGACGACGCGGCTGCCCGTGCTCTCAACTACGGTGCCTACCGCAACGTGGTGATCCAGAACAAGCAGCTGCTGTTCGAGCGCGCCTGTGACGGCGCGACGGTACTCGTGGCGGTGAATGCCGTGGGTGAGCCTTACACCTTTGGCGCCGGCGAGCTCAACGGCTCCTTTGTCGATCTGCTTGCCGACGATGCGCCCACGGTCGAGCTGACGGGTACCCTTGAGCTTGCACCCTACGAGGTGCGCTATCTGTTGAGAGCCTAGCCCATGGCCGTGTCTAACGAGGGCTATCAACATATTGAGCATGGGTTTGAGCCCGTGTTCGACCAGCACTCGCGCGTTTTGGTGCTCGGGTCGTTTCCCTCGGTGCTTTCGCGCGCCAATGCCTTTTATTACGGCAACCCTCAGAATCGCTTTTGGCGCGTGATGGCCGCGTGCCTCGGTGTGCCTGTGCCGCCCAACGAGGGCGACCCTTTGGCAAGCGGTGAGCCCGCGACGCTCGATGCCTCCATTGCCGCCAAGCGGGCCATGCTGCTGAACGGCGGCGTGGCCCTGTGGGATGCAATCGAGAGCTGCGACATTAAGGGCTCGAGCGACGCGAGCATTCATAACGTTGTGCCGGCACATATCGAGCGCATTACCGATGCCGCGCCGATCGAGGTCGTTGTCTGTAACGGCGGTACGGCAGGGCGACTCTACAAACGCTATCTACAAGAGCGGACGGGGCTACCCGCCATCGTGCTGTCGTCGACGAGTCCTGCCAACGCGGCGTGGCGTTTGGAGCGGCTTGTCGAGCGTTGGCACGAAGCCGTTGACTGGGCTGTTATTTAATTTAGATTTTTGTTTGAGCGTGGGCGCCCAGACGTTTCAGAACGCCTCGCCAGATCGGCGCGGGCACGGCTGGCTCGGCGCAAACCATGCCGTCGGTGTCGACGTTGGCGGCATTGCCGCCGCCAAGTCGCTGTGCATGCTCGACGGAGCAGCCCATGCGCACAGCGCCCACAAGCTTATCCATGGCCTCCGAAAATGGTCGGCGCAAGAGGCCCATGCGTGGGGAATGGCGAAGCGCCGCAATGCCGCTGCCAGCGCAGATGGCAACGCCGCCACACCACAATTGGTCATGGCGCTCACATGCCTTGTGCAGGCGAACGGCGGTCTCACGCGCCTGCTCAGTGCCCTCTTGTGCGGCTCGAATCGCGGCATAGACGCGCGTTCCCGTACCGCCAAAGCGCTCAAGCGCCTGCTCGATAGCTGTCAACGTCTCATCGTCAGCCACATCTTCAATGGCCAGCACGATGCCATCGGCAACGCTGCCGGTGTCATTTGCCTTCAAGTCGACTGGGCGGGGGAGTACGGTGCCGGAAAGCTGTGCATAGGCGGTGATGGCATCCTGCAGGTCCCAGAGCAAAAACTCAAGATCGGTGCTATTGGGAATGCTGATATACGCAATGGTTTGCAGCGTTTTTGGTACATCGCCGCGTGCGGTCGTCTCCATGCCGCCTCCTTTCCGGTTGGTTTCCGTTTAGGTTACACCGTCTGGCGGTGCCTCGCCGCGCTATCCTAGTGCAACCCTTACGAAAGGAACGCCATGCGTCTGCCCATGAATACCTCGCTTGCCACGCTCAAGCCCTCCGGTATCCGCCGAATCAACGCGCTCGCCGCCCAGCACCCGGGGTGCATTGCGCTTGCGCTTGGCAAGCCCGATTTTCCCACGCCCGATGTGATTAGCGCCGAGGTGACCGCCGCACTGGACCGCGGTGACACGCACTATCCGCCCAACAACGGTCGCTCCGCCCTGCGTGAGGCGTTATCTGCCTACATGGGGGACGCGGGCCTTACGTTTTCGGCCGACGAGGTCATCCTAACCGACGGCGCGACCGAGGCCCTGTCGGCAGCATTCATGGCTATGCTCAACCCCGGCGACGAGGTCATCATCCCCACACCGGCCTTTGGCCTGTACGAGAGCATCGTCGTGGCCAACCACGCCAAAGCTGTCTTTTTGGATACGGAGCCTGCACAATTTCAGATTGACGAGGACGCACTTCGTGCTTGCGTGACGCCGGCGACCAAAGCCATCGTCATCTGCTCGCCCAACAATCCTACGGGCTGCATCCTTGACGCGGCATCGCTCGACGCCGTGGCACGCGTGGCAGACCAGGCGGGCATCTACGTGGTCTGCGACGACGTATACAACCGCCTGGTCTACGTGGACGGCTACGAGCGCTTTGCCCAGCGTCACCCGGAGCTGCGTGAACAGACGGTCATCATCGAGAGCTTCTCCAAGCCCTGGTCCATGACCGGCTGGCGCCTGGGCTGGCTCGCGGCAGCGGCACCCGTCATCGCTGAGATCGCCAAGGCTCACCAATACTTAGTATCGAGCGTCGTCTCCTTCGAGATGGACGCCGCAGCCCGAGCCCTGACCGTCGACCCAACCCCCATGCTCGAAGTCTACCGAGCCCGTCGCGAACGCGTACTCGCGGCCATAGACGCCATGGGCCTCGACGTAGTAGAGCCCGCAGGAGCCTTCTACACTTTCCCGAGCATCAAAAAGTTCGGCCTAACCAGCGAAGACTTCTGCATCAAAGCCATCAAAGAGGCAAACGTAGCCCTAGTCCCGGGTGACTGTTTCGGAACCGAAGGCCACATCCGCCTAAGCTACTGCGTCTCCGACAAAGACCTAGACGAAGGCCTCCACCGCCTGTCCACCTTCGTTTCAACCCTGTAGCCATCAGGGACGCAACACATCAGCCCACCGACTTAAGGCTTATGAGTGGGGGCGCCGGCCAACGGGAAACCGGGCTGCCCCAAAGTCACCGCAGGCCGCG
>URTZ01000051.1 GCA_900550825.1 uncultured Collinsella sp.
CACGCCGGGCGACATCGCAGCCTGCTCCAAGAGCATCACCGGTCGCTACCTATAGGCGATGCGACAAAGGGACTGTCCCTTTGCCTTATTGATGCCTATTTCACGCATTGAGCCGCGAGATAGTCGCGGAAGAATGGCAATTCGAAAGCGACGATTCCGCGCCCGCGTTCTCCAATGATGCCGGCATCTATCATGCGGCGTCGGTAGCGGGAGACCTGCTGCGGCGAACGCTTAAGGCGCTCGACAAGGTCGGCGGTGGTGGACTCTTCCTCGTCATCGAGCATGGCGATGAGGAATCGCTTGTCCTCTGCAGTGAGTTCCCGATAGGTTGCCGCGAGGATTCGGTCGTCCATCTCGTCGCGCGCGATTTTGATTCCCAGGTCAAAGTCGCGTGACGAGATTTCCTTCGAATCGCTTGTGAGATCCCAGGCACGGTAGCCTACGAGTTGCAATAGGAAGGGAAAACCAGAGATCGAGCGAACGGCTCTATCGATTCCTTCAGCATCTGCCAGGCGATCGTTTTCTTGGATCGTGCGAATTAAGGCCTCGCGTACGTCATAGTCGGCAATGCGACCCAGATGATATTGTTGGGCGCGGCGAAGGAACGAGACCGTCTTGTGGTTCAGCAACGTCGAGACGTTGTTGGGAAGTCCCGCCATGAGCAGGGCGACGCGTTTCCCATCGGTCACAAAGTGCTGATACGTGGCTGCGAGTTGGATCATCTCGTCGAGTGTCGGGTCCACCTCGTCAACCGTGACGAGCAGACCGGTACCGGCCCCGTTGAGCTGGTCGATGATATCGCTCATGCGATAACGCCAGGTTGAGGCATCGTGAACGCGATTGACCTCGATGCTGCCGAGCGGTGCAATTCCGAGGCCGGTGACTTCGAAGTGGTTGGACGAGTCGATGAGATGGGCTGCGGCGCGTTTCGTCCCGAACTCGATTTCCTCAAGCATTCCCGGGAGCGCGGTCGTCTTTACGGCTATCCAGCCGTGGGATTCCGCCCTTGTCGCGAGCGATGACATGAGAGCGGTTTTGCCGGTTCCACGCGCGCCTGAGAAGATCGAGGTCAATTCTGGGCGCCTGCGCTGGCTCAAGAAGGCGCGGTCCAAATCCCGAATAATCTGTTGTCTGCCAGCGAGATGGGCAGGAACCTCACCAAAACTGGGGGTAAACGGGTTCTCGAGATATTTCACACGGCTCTCCTTTGGCGTCTCAGATTAACTTCATTTTATTCTAGTTAATTTCAGTTAAAAACGATTAACTCCATTTCAAAGTATCAGGTTGGCGTCGTGCGTTATCGAAGCGGTGCTTGAATAGCTTACGTTGGAGCCCGAAAATGGGTTCAACCCATTCGCGAAATTTGCACGCCCTATTGTGAGTGGGCTCTCAGATGAGCTGAAGCTGCCATCGTGCGGCTGATAGGGGCAATTATGAAAAACAGAATCTATGGGTATGCTCGAGTTTCGTCAGCAGATCAGAACCTGGATCGCCAACTGGATGCGCTGGAGCGGTTTCCGGTCCAAACGAATTTGATCTATGCTGACAAAGCGAGTGGAAAGGACTTCAGGCGTCCTCAGTACCGGCGTCTTCTTCGTCGTCTGCGCGAAGGGGACGTTCTGGTGATTAAGAGTATCGATCGATTGGGTCGCGACTACCGTGAAGTTATCGATGAATGGCGTCGCCTAACGACGGACAAACGCGTTGCCATCGTGGTGCTCGATATGCCATTGCTTGATACACGCGAACAGCCCAATGGGATTACGGGGACTTTTATTGCCGACCTAGTGCTTCAAGTTTTGAGCTACGTGGCTCAGGTGGAGCGCGAAAACATAAAGCAAAGACAAGCTGAAGGTATTGCTTCGGCGCGATCACGCGGCATTCGATTTGGACGCCCAATGATCGAGCGTCCAGAAAACTATCGTTCAGTTGTCCAATCATTTAAAGGAGGTGGGGTGACAAGGCGGGATGCTGCCGCACTATTGGGCGTTAGTCCGTCGACGTTTGATCGTTGGAGACGGGCGGATTCAGCTATTGTTGACCGCCCGCCGTTTAATCGTTCGCTTTAACTAGACAATTTGATGAGGGTAGTATTCTTACGCGGGCCCGCTCCTTCCCTCAGCATTTATCCAGTTCACGCCCTTAAACCAAATAGTGCCACCGCGTTGTCAATTCGTCTGCTTTTTGATGAGGGGTTATGAGTTGCAACGTCAATCGAAGGGAAATAGTCGTGAAACGAAATATTACTAAAAAGATGCCCATGATGGGTTTGCTTGTACTACTCATCTGTTCTCTGGGGTTCATTTCGGCCTGTTCACAGAATGATGCAAACGCTGAAAAGTCGAAATATGTCGACGATAAGGCGATGAATGTTATCGCTGCCGGGTTTGAGAGAAGGTCCGACGTCATTGAATCTAATGCAAACGATGATGATCCTCATTCAACCGAGAATATCCAGGAAGCTATTGAGGCCGAAATCAAGAACGACAAGGAACTCAAGAACGCTAGGTTTAAGGATTCCAAGATGCAACAGGACGTAATCACGTATCTGAATCTGCTTGATGACCAGCTTAAAGTGACCGAGGATTACTCGCAATCGTCTTCGGATTATTACGAAGAGTGGAATAAGGTCTACGATAAGCGGTCTGCGCAGCTCAAAAAGCTTGTTGATAATTACGGGCTGGAAGTCGGGGAGAAATACGAGGATGATTTCAACGACTTAATTAAGAATGGAAAGTCCGTAGCAGAGAAGACCCGCTACGAGGATGCCATCAACAGTTTGATTCAGGGAGCAAATTTCGAAAAATCGGATGACGGTTACGGTCTGTATACGTATACGGCGGTAGTTGAGAACACCTCTGGTATATCGTTCTCTAACGTCAGCCTGACACTTGCTCTCTATGATGCAGACGACATCAAAGCGGAGGAGACCTATGCGGACACTTCTTCGTGGGCGCCGGGTGAGAAAATCAAGTTCGAGGCAATGTCCGATGTTGACGCTGCGCGCGTTGTCGCATCTGTTTCCAGCTACGATGTAATTAAATAAGTTCTGCACGGAAGGGGCGGGTTAATCGGCAATGAATGGTTGACCTGCCCGTTTTATGCCAATTATTGAACAACAAGTGCTGCGAACGAATGTGTATTATTTCGGATTGCAAACAGCTGCCCTCGTCTAAAGACATGCTGAAAACGACAATTAAGGCATGAGGTATAACCCACGGTAGTTTCTTAAATAACAGGGATTTTGAAAGGAATAGGGGATGGATGAGATAGAGGAAGACATGGGGGCGCTGAAAGCGAAACTCGGGAGAATCCTGACAAAGCCTAAGGTATTCTTTGCGGGCCTGGCGCTTGGTGGAGTGATTGTGGCTGTACTTTTCATTACCATCTTTAATAACGGCAAAGCTGCGGGCGCGAAAGAAACGACCCCCAATACGCTTTCCCCGTCGGTCGTGTTTGAACGCATCGCTTCCCAGAACGAGATGGTTTCTGCATCGCAGAACTATGCGATTGTCGATAAGGTGACGGATACCAAGAGGTTCTTCGATTGGTTTGATATCCCGTTTACGGAAAACAGCTTTTGGTACCGCTATGTGGGAACCATTAAGGCGGGTGTGAATCTCGAGACGGCAGAGATACATACAAACAAGAAAAAGCTGACCATTACGATGGATGAGCCTTATGTAATCTCGAACACGCCGGATATGAATAAGTCGGGTGCTCTCGAGGAACGCAACAACATCCTCAATCCCATTGAGGTCAAAGACGTCACGGCGTTTGAAGCGCAGTGCAAGGAGCGGAGTGAAAGCGAGGCCATCAAGGATGGCAAGCTGCTCGAAGAGGCTCGAGTGAACGCCGAAGCAAATATCCGTGCGATGTTCAACTCGGCATTTGGCGATGAATATACGGTTGATTTCGACTATCGGAAATAGGAGGTCACTATGGAGGATAAAGACGATCTAGCTGTTGTCGAAAGGGAGGAGCTGTCGCGTCATAAGCAGAGTTTTGATATCCGTAAGGCCGCTGCCGGGTTGGTTGATGGCGCCGGAAGCGCGATGGCGGGCGCGGTTGCAACCGTACAGAAAGTTGCCGATGGTGCAATGCGTGCTGCAACTCCGATGGTCGATGACGCCTTGGCGGCTATTGCTGATGCGGCCGATGGTGCGGCAGGTGCTGCTGCGGATATTGGTGACGCCGTCAACGATTGGGCATACCAGCAACAGCTCAATAGGTACAGGCCTGTAACCAAAGAGGTCTATCAGAGCCCTTCATTCCATTTGCCGAACATGATTCGAATTGTTGACGGAAATGAGCGTCGGGGCATCGATGTCTGTAGGGATGCTATTGGTTGGTTGGATACTGTTAAGGGCACGCAGATTTTCAATTTGTACCGCGAAGCAATTGGGGATAGCGAGCTGTCTTTCTACCCTAAACCATCTCTTTATTCCACATATTACATAGATGCTTTTGATCGGTCTCGCTTTGTTGATCTTGACTCCTATTTCGCAACCATGCAACAAGACAAGATGGCCGAGTTGAGACGGATTGCATTCATGCTTGGCGCAAAGCGCTGCAAGCTGGAGGTGACGGAGTACGAGGAAACTCGACGAGGCCACCAGGCCAAGGGAAACGCCAAAGCGGGAAAGAGGGGCTCGGTTCGAATCGACGGTTCTCTGAGCGACTCAACGAGAAATGAGAAGAAAATCCTGTTTACACAGGAATTCGAGGGCGACATGGCTCCACAGCGTCCCGAGCTCCATTGGTATGCCCATGACTCAGATATCCTCTTGTTAATCGAGACGAGATGCGGTGGAGAGGATAAAAACAAGGCGAAGAGTTATCGGGTTGAATTGAAAAGTGAGACAACCATGACCATGTCCGTATCACTTGCTATGGCTATCGATGAGGCATGCAGCAAGCTGAGCATAAGGGCGAAT
Source organism: uncultured Collinsella sp. (assembly GCA_900550825.1). Lineage (GTDB taxonomy): Bacteria > Actinomycetota > Coriobacteriia > Coriobacteriales > Coriobacteriaceae > Collinsella. The sequence goes on from URTZ01000051.1 coordinate 4,938, forward strand.
TCGAGCCTGACAAGCCAAGCTAAGCGAGAACTCCGGCAGTCGTTTGTATTTGAAGTTGAATTCTGACGTGAATTGCCAACAGCCAAATGTGGCAAAGGGACGGCCCCTTTGCCACATTTGATGTCAAAATCAATTTGTCAAGTGCTAGAGGGTTTGAAAGTCTACCATTTCTACCCCGTCCCCTAATGGCAGGTTTGTCACATCCCTGCAAAGCCTGCCTGGCGGAGAGCTTCGTAGAGGACGATGGCAGCGCTGTTGGAGAGGTTGAGTGCGCTGATGCGGTAGTCGTCCGGGTTGACGAAGTTGCCGCAGATGTCTTGTTGAAGGATGGCCTCGTGGCTGTCCTCGGTATGCCCCAGCGATTCCTCGTGGGCCTCCCAAGCCTCGGCGTTATCGAGTGAGTCGCAATCGCGCAGCATTGGGATGCGCTCGCAGCGCTCGGGCGCCGCGGCAAGCAGTGGCTCGGGAATGCCCGAACTCTCGCTGCCAAAGACCAAATAGTCGCCATCGCGGTAGGTGCTCTGCGCATAGGTGCGGCGTGCCTTTTTGGTCAGCAGATGCAGGCGACCATCGGCGGGGGAGAGGTCGTTGCGCGCAAGGAAATCCTCCCAGCCGGCATAGGTCGTCACGTCCAAGTTTTGCCAGTAGCCCAGACCGGCGCGACGTACCGTCTTGTCGTCGAGCGAAAATCCCAGCGGCTCCACCAGATGCAGGCGGGCGCCGGTAACCACGCAGGTGCGGCCGATATTGCCCGTATTGGCCGGAATCTCGGGCGCATACAGCACGATGTTGAACATGAATCTCCTTGGCTCAGAACGAAAAACCACCACGAAGAGCACCTTCGTGGTGGTTTGGCGGTTACATAGGCGGAAAAATGCCCGCTTGGATAAACCTAGGCGCGGTGCCAGTCGGTCAGGCAGGCATCGAGGGAGGCGATGAGCGCATCCTTGTCCATGTGACGGCCAATGATGCATAGGCTCGTCATACGGTCGCCCGTCTCGTCGTCCCAAATCTGCATGATCTCGGGGTTCTCGTCGATGATCTTCTGCTTCTCGCCCTCGGGAGCCGAGTCGACAAACAGGCCGTTCTCCATCAGGCGCATCTGGTGGCCAGCCTGCTCGAACATGTAGCACATGTCCGGATCGCCGGTCTGCCACAGCGGACCCTTGACGCGGATGACCTCGTCGGGCCACTCCTGCTCAACAAAATTGGTGAACTTCTGCAGGTCAAACGGATTGCGGCGCGAGTACACAAAGGTCTCGATGTCGTACTCGAGCACCTCGGGGTCGTCGTGCTCCTCGGGATGCTCCATGGCCTCGATCCAGGCAGCGGAGTTGTAGGCGCGCATAAAGTCGAAGCGGTCGGTGTCGAGCAGCTCCTCCATGGGGACCTCGCCGTTTTGGGCCTCGACAATCACGGCGTCCTTCTGCAGGCTGCGCACGATGGCCTTGAGCTCGGCGATCTGCTCAGGGCTCACGGTATCGGTCTTGTTGAGGATCAGCGTGGAGCAGAATTCGATCTGCTGGATGAGCAGGCTTTCGATGTCGTCCTCGTCGATATCCTCGGCCAGCAGGTCGCGACCGCCGTTGAACTCGTCGTACATGCGGGCGCAGTCGACCACGGCCACGATGTTGTCGAGCGCGAGCTTGGGCTCGCCGCCCACCTTGGCCTCGTCGCAGAAGCTCGAGATGGTGTAGGCGATGGGGATAGGCTCGCAAATGCCCGATGCCTCGATGATGATGTAGTCGAAGTTGCCCGAATCGGCGATGCCCTGCAGCTGGTTGGCCAGGTCGTCCGAAAGCGTGCAGCAGATGCAGCCGTTGGTGAGCGGGATGAGGTCGTCGGTCTCGGAAAGGCCGCCGTCGGCGATGAGGCTGGCGTCGACGTTGATCTCGCCGATATCGTTGACGATCACGGCGGCGCGGATGCCGCCGTCGTTAGCGAGGATGTGGTTGAGCAGCGTGGTCTTGCCGGCACCGAGGTATCCGGTAAGCATGATGATCTTCACGGGTTTGTTGGGCATGTGCCCTCCTTTGTTAGACATGGCTTACAGTTGAATCTTATGCCAAACGCCTGCTCTTATACCCACGCGCCGGCAAATAACACAAGCTACTCCCAGGCTCCCCATACATCGGGGCAATAACCGACGGTGGCCTTTTTGCCGTTGCGCACAATGGGCTCGGCTAGAACCTGCTGGTTCTCGAGCAGCTTGTCGAAGCGCTGACTAGGGGTGAGGTACTGGATGAGTGCGAGCGTTTCCTCGTCCTTGGCTTTGGGGTTGAGCAGCTTGTCGATGCCGCCGACCGCCTGCATCACGCTCGTGAGCTCGCCTTTGCTCATCTCCTTTTCCTTAAGGTCGATAAACTGCACCTTAATGCGGCGCTCCTTAAAATAACGCTGCGCCTTCTTGGTATCGAAGGACTTTTTGGTGCCAAAAATCTGGATATTCATGCTCCGCCGTTCTACCTGATGAAGTTGGTCGTTGCTCGATCTGCCTCGGGTGCGTTGATACCGGCGGCCTGTCCTGCCTCGATACAGCGCAGGAGCCAGGCCATGTTTTTGCCGATGTTTCGCATGGTGGCAAGGCCCTCGGCATCCCCATCGGCGTCGCCGGGCACGCGGCCAAACACGTTGTTCCAGTAGGTGGAGGCAACTACGGGCATTTGCTTAATGGTGAAGTACTTGTTGAGCACATCGAAGGTGGTCGAGGTGCCGCCGCGACGGGCGACGGCGACCGCGGCGCCGGGTTTGTGCTCAAAGGCATGCCCGCCTGCATAGAAGGCGCGATCGAGGGCCGAAAGGATGCGTCCGCTGGGGTGCGCATAGTAGACGGGTGAGCCAAAGACAAAACCATCTGCCTGCTCGGCGGCAGCGATGAGCTCGTTCACCACGTCGTCGTCAAAGGTGCAGCGACCGCCAAGCTTGCCGCACAGGCCACAACCGATGCAATCGCGAATGGGCTTGGCGCCCAGCTGAAACACCTCGGTATCAATGCCTTCGGCAATGAGCTGCTCGGCGACTTCGGCGAGTGCGCGGGCGGTGTTGCCGTTTGCCTTGGGGCTGCCATTGACCAAAAGAACCTTCATCACAAACTCCCTCTGCTTTTGGTGACTTCTGCAGAGGATTATCGCACGATGGGGGAGGCGGCGCGGGCGCGGCGCTAATCCAGTTTGGTACCTGGCACCTGCACGGCTTTCCCGAGCAACGCTTTGAGCTCGTTCAAAATGGAAACGGGCTGACGGTCGACGCCGTCCAGATGGAGCGTGGCCACGCGAATGGGCGGCTGATATTCAAGCGAGCCGATGAGCACGGGAGTACCCAGGAACCGTTCGATGTCGCTTGCGATCTCGTCGATTGCCTCGGGGCCGAGCTCATCGAAGAGTGCCACGAACATCGGCCCCGTTGAGCGGAACAGGCGGCCCTTGCCGCGCGAACAATCCATGAGGCAGGCGGCGCTTTCGGCGAGCACGCGGTCGCCTGCATCGAATCCAAAGCGGGCATTGACCTCGGCGATATCGTCGACCTTAATGGCAATAAAACCTGCCTCGTGCGGCACGTGGCGCATCTCTCCAATAGCGTTGACCAGTGCGTGGACATCGCCCAGGCCCGTTACTGAGTCGGTCGTATCCGCTAGGCTTCGGTTGATGATAATGCCCACGTACATGTTGGGCTCGGTATCGGTGCCGTCCAAGCGGTAGCCCGTGCAGTCGCAAAGCGCGTACGCTCCGGTGGCGTCCATTACGCGATACTGCATGTAGTGGAAGTGCCACGTGCTGTTTATCACCATATCGAGCTCGGCGCGTACGTTGTCGCGGTCCTCGGGGTGGACGCGGGCGAGCCACATGTCGAGTGAGTTAAAAGGGTGCTGGGAGGGCAGGTCAAAATCGCGCACGGCGTTAACCGACCATTGCGATTCTCCAGTATCGAGGTTAAGGATGAACGGATAGCGCGTCTCGGAGCTCATGGAGATCGTTTGGAACACCCGGTCGTTGCAGGGAAGCTGATCGACGATTGGGCGTTGCGGCGCGTCATTGTCTTTCGGTTGCTGCACACGATGCATAAGCTTATAGCGATACATCTTGCGATCGGCATCCATCGTCATCTGGCGACGCGTGTCGCCGGCAAGTGGATCGACGCGCGAGCAGCCAAAGCTAAAGCTGCCGATCATGGGCGCCTTGCCGCCTGAGCTCGCCTCGATCAGCCCGGTACGTACCTGCTCCAAGCGCTGCTCGAGTTCAGTCTCGTTTGCGGAGAGCGAGATGAGCACAAACTCGTCTCCACCGATACGGAACAGCATCTCATCGTGTTCCATGGTTTCGGAGAGCGTGCGGCAGATGCTCAGAATATAGCGATTGCCTTCGGCGTGGCCAAACCTATCATTGCAATGCTTGAGATGGTCGATGTCAATATAGGCGCAGGTGAAGGGGTCGCCTTTGCGCCAGAGTTGCTCGACGTGACGGTCGAATCCGTTGCGGTTGCCCAAGTTGGTGAGCGGATCGATATAGGCGTTGCGCTCAAGCAGCTGGCGCTCTTGTTGCAGGATGGCATGCGTCTTTTGCAGTTGCTCACCAACGGCGCGTAGCTCAGCAGGCAGCGCGGCAACATCGAGTTCGGCGGTCGAGATGCCATTCGCAAGTCGCTGAAGATAGGCAATAATCGATTGCTCGCCCATGCGGTACGACTCGTTCATGATGGATAACCTCCTTGGGCGGAACAACGGTTTGTATCATATCCCCAATTCGGTTTGAATTGGGGATATAAGTTAGCTAATGGAGACAAATGTTCCCTTCGACGGTGGCGTTTTGCGTGCGAACGTATCAGTTATTATTGCCACCATCGAGCAATGCCTCAAAATCCTTCGCCGGCATGGGGCGGTAGTAGAGGAAGCCCTGAGCGTAGCGGGCGCCCGTTTGTCGTAGCATGTCCGCCTGCTCATTTGTCTCGACGCCTTCGACCTCGACGGGCAGATGGAGCGACTGCGCCATTTCGAGCATCGATGAAATGATCTGCGTGCTGCGACCTTGATCGCGGTCGGTGGGCACAAATGCGCGGTCGAGCTTGATGACGTCGACGTTGACGTTCTTGAGCATCGCGAGCGTGGACTGGCCGGTGCCAAAATCGTCCATATAGGTCGAGAAGCCGCGGGTGTGCAGATCCGCGGTCAGCTTATCCACGGCCTCGGACTCTCCGGTATAGGCGGTCTCGGTGATCTCGATGTGCATGAGTTCGGGCGGCAGGTTGTACTGGGCGGCGAGCGACCCCATATGCTCGGCGACATCGCAGGCAAGAATGTCTACGCGCGACACATTGAGGGAAATCGGAACCACGCGAAGTCCTCGATTTAGGCGCTCGCGGAGCCACATGGCGACGCCCTGCCAAACATATTTGTCGAGCGTCACTACAAAGCCGCTTTCCTCGAGTGCGGGGATAAACGTTGCGGGCGAAATGAGAGAGCCGTCCTTGTCAATCCAGCGCGTGAGTGCTTCGGCGCCAATAATCTCGCCGGTTTCCATATCGACCTGGGGCTGAAGATAGTACGTGATGCGACCATTTGACAGCGCGTACTGGAATTCGGTCAGCGTGTGGTGGAACGCAACCTCATGCTCATATTCCTCGGGGCGGAAAACGGCAATGCGCTCCTTGAAGTCGTTTTTTGCGCGCCGATTGGTAAACATGGCCTTTGCCTGCGCATCGATGGTGATCTCCTCATTGGAGTCGATGGGGTAAACGCCCATGGACGGCCAAAAACCTACGCCGTCGTTGTGCTTGGCTACAGCCTCGCGCACGCGCGCATAGACACGGTGAACGAAATCGTGCTCAAAGGGTATGAGCAGACAAAAGTCGTCTTGTCCCCAGTATCCCGCGACACCCATGTTGGCGTTCTCGATATCCTTGAGCACCGTGCCCACATCGGCAAGCATACGGTCGCCTTCAGCCTGTCCATACCATTCGTTAAATAGGCGCATGTGGCCCATGTCGACGGTGGCGATACACCAAGCGCCGTCGCGCCTTGCCTTGATGAAGGCATTGGCACGGCGCATAAACTCGCTGGGACGGTAGAGGCCTGTGAGCATGTCGAGGTGCTCGGCGACGGCGCCTTTGCGTTCCATCTCGGGTATGGGCAGACTGTCGTTGGGAACAAGTCCGCCGGCCGTGCGAAGGCGACGATCGAGTTCGCCCAAAACAGTCGATGCTTGGGAGTCCAGGCGTTCGTAAAAGGTCGGGACGACAAGACAGACGGGAGCAATGGTGTCGCCTGCGATTTGCACAGGAGCGAAAACGGCCTCTTTAAGGTGGCGGGTCAGTTGCTCGAATGCCTCGTGGTCCAGGTCGTTGCTGAGCACGACGAACTGGACGCTTCGTGAACGGTAGACCCGGCTCCTGCCGCGGGTGATCGACAGCATGCGGCCC
>URTZ01000052.1 GCA_900550825.1 uncultured Collinsella sp.
CGGGAACGCCTGCCGATATCATGGCGTGTCCTGAGTCGATGACGGGCGCTTATCTGACCGGCAAACGAATGATCCGGGTGCCTGATGAACGGCGCAAACCCGGTCGCGGCTGCCTTAAAATTACGGGCGCTCGAGCCAACAACCTCAAAAACGTTACTGCCAAGATCGAGTTTGGTACGCTTACGGTTGTTACCGGCGTGTCGGGATCGGGCAAGAGCTCCCTAGTTACCGACACCATTGCGCCTGCCCTTACGAATGCCATTCACCGCTCGACGCGCCCTGTGGGTCCGTATAAGAAAATCGAGGGCATCGAGTGTATCGATAAGGTTATCGATATCGACCAGTCGCCGATTGGCCGCACGCCGCGTTCCAACCCTGCTACCTATATCGGCCTGTGGGATGATCTTCGCGCACTGTTTGCGAGTACGCCGGAGTCGAAGGCGCGCGGCTACTCGCCGGGTCGTTTCTCCTTTAATGTGAGTGGCGGGCGCTGTGAGGCGTGCAAGGGCGACGGACAGATCAAGATCGAGATGCACTTCCTTCCCGATATCTACGTTCCCTGCGAAGTTTGCGGCGGTAAACGCTACAACCGCGAGACACTCGAGGTCACCTATCGTGGCAAGACCATCTCGGACGTGCTCGACATGAGCGTTACCGAGGCGCTGGCCTTCTTTGGGAATATCCCGCAGATTAAGCGCAAGCTCCAGACGCTGTACGATGTAGGCTTGGGCTACGTGAGCCTGGGCCAGCCCGCCACGACGCTTTCGGGCGGCGAGGCGCAGCGTGTAAAGCTCGCCAAGGAGCTTCATCGACGCCAGACGGGCAAGACGTTCTATATTTTGGACGAGCCGACGACCGGCCTTCATTTTGAGGACGTCCGCCAGCTGCTCGATGTACTGCAGCGCTTGGTCGATGCGGGCAACACGGTGCTGGTGATTGAACACAACCTTGATGTCATCAAGGTTGCCGACCGCCTGATCGATATGGGTCCCGAGGGCGGTAACGGCGGCGGAACCGTCGTGGTTTCGGGTACACCGGAGCAGGTTGCGGACTGTCCGCAGAGTTATACGGGCAAGTTTTTGGCGCCGTTGCTCAGGCGTGACCGGGAGCGCCAGGCTCAACTTGATGCTCAATAAATAGGCGATTCAGTTTATGGGCGCCATCGACTCCTTGTGATTCGATGGCGCTTGCTGTGCCGAAGTGACGTATGCAGCCGAATTGGACATATACTTAATCCTTGCGTCCGAATGCGAGGGAAAGGATATGTCATGGCAAAGGCTGTAAAGACGCCAAAAACCAATGCGATGCGCGAGCTGGAAAGCGCCGGCATTTCCTATGTTCTACATACGTACGAAGACGATGGCGATGAGTCGGTGGGCCTGGGGGTCGCGATTTCGGAGCAGCTTGGCGAGGAGCCCGGTCAAGGATTTAAGACTTTGGTCTGTGTGACACCGTCCAACGACTATGTCGTGTGCTGCATCCCTGTTGCCGACGAGCTCGATCTAAAGTCCGCCGCGCGTGCCGCGGGGGAGAAGTCCTTGGCCATGATGCATGTGAAGGATTTGCTTGCGGCGACTGGCTACGTTCGCGGCGGCTGCAGCCCGGTCGGTATGAAAAAACGCTACCGGACGCTCATTGATGAGACGTGTGTCCTTTGGGATACCATTTTTATTTCGGGAGGCAAGCGTGGTTATCAGCTCGAGCTTGCACCCGATGATTTAATTGCATTTTGCGGGGCGACGGTTGCCGCGATTACGAGAGAGGACTGAGCGATGCCGCAGGAAGAATTGAAGCGCGGAGCTCATTTTGCAAAAGAATCTGCGCCTCAGACACCCTCATCCGAAGCTTCTTCGTCGCGAGATGACACTGACGACATGGGCTCGTCGGACTACTCCACGGTTGGTCGTTCCGCCGGGCTTATGACCATCCTGACTATCGTGTCTCGCGTCACCGGTTTTATCCGCACGTGGGCAATGGCGGCCGCTATCGGCATGTCGCTACTCTCGTCCTCCTATCAGGTCGCCAACAACCTGCCCAATATGCTCTACGAACTCGTGATGGGTGGCATGCTCGTGACGGCGTTTTTGCCCGTGTACATGGGCGTGAGGCGTGAGCAGGGTCGCGAGGCCTCAAACGAGTACGTGGGCAACCTGCTCGGCATTCTGCTTTTGGTGCTGGGTGGCATTTCGTTGCTGGGGACCGTGTTCGCCCCGGGCTTTATCTGGACGCAATCGTTCCTTTCGGGTGACGGCGGCAGCATGGATACCGCTGCGTTCATGTTCCGTTTCTTTGCCATCCAGATTCTGTTTTATGGTTTGGGCTCGGTGTTCTCGGGCGTTCTCAACGCACACCGCGACTACTTCTGGTCGACGTTTGCTCCGGTCCTCAACAATGTGATCGTCATTGCGAGCTTTATGGGTTTTGCGCCCGTGTCCGCACAGTTTGGCGAACGTGCCGGCATCATCTTGATTGCGGCCGGTACGACCCTCGGTGTCTTTGTTCAGATGGCATGTCAGATTCCCGCGCTTGGCAAGCACGGCGTGCATCCCCATATCCATATCGACTTTAAGGACCCCGCACTGCGGCAGACGATTGCGCTCGGTATCCCGACGCTGCTCGCCACGGTGTGCATGTTTGTCTCGACTTCTATCACCAACGCTGCCGCGCTGGTGGTCCAGCCCGAGACTGGTCCTTCCGTCATCGCCTATGCGCGCCTGTGGTACACGCTGCCCTACGCGCTGATTGCCGCCTCGCTTTCGACGGCGCTCTATACCGAGCTCTCTCACGACGCGCAGGAGAAGGATTACGACAGCGTTCGCACGGGCATTTCGCGTGGCGTCGCCCAGATGCTGTTCTTCCTGATTCCGTTCGCACTGTACCTGATTGTCTTCGCACGTCCGCTCAATATGATCTACTGTGCTGGCAAGTTCGATGAATCCGGCGTGGCGCTGGTGTCCGAGTACCTTGTCTACCTGGCGCTCTCGCTGCCGCTCTACGGCGTGGTCGTGTTGATGCAGAAGAGCTTCTCTGCCTTGCTCGACATGAAGCCCTATAGCCGCTATTGCCTGTATTCTGCCATCGGCCAGGCCGGCTCGGTTCTGCTGTTTGGCGTTGTGCTGGGCTTCGGTATGCCGGCAATCGCGCTTTCGTATGTCGTCGACTACGTGATCTTGGTCGGCTGTTCGCTGTGGTGGCTGCGTCGTCGCCTGCGTGGCCTTCAGGTCAAATCTATCCTGCATGGCGGTTTCTTTGGCCTTTTGCTCGGTGGCCTAGGTGCTGCCGCAGGCGCCGGCGTCATGTGGGTGCTTGAACACTTTGTCGGGGCACTTGGCGGCTCGATTCTGATTACTCTTGGCTACGTTTGCGTTGCGGGTGTCGTCTCGCTTGCTGTTACCTTTGGCCTTGCCGTCGTCCTTAAGATGCCTGAGGTCTCGGCGCTGCTTCGTCGCAAGTAGGTGCGTGTGGCCGGTCACGACAACATTCCAACGCTTGCCGAGCAGGTTTCGCGCGTTCCCACACAGCCCGGATGCTACCTTTGGAAGGATGCCAAGGGCGATGTCATCTACGTGGGCAAGGCGAAAAACCTACGCGCCCGCATGCGTCAATACGTGACACTGCAGGATGAGCGTCAAAAGATTCCGCTGATGATGCAGCTGGTGGCGAGCTTTGACTATATCGTGGTGGAGACCGAGCATGAGGCGTTGGTGCTCGAGCGCAATTTGATTGGTCAGTACCATCCGTACTTTAACGTCGACCTCAAGGATGACAAGAGCTACCCCTTTATCGCCATTACAAAGGGCGATCTGTATCCCGCTATCAAATATACGCGTGAGCGTCATAAGCCGGGAACGCGCTATTTTGGACCCTATACCGATAGCCGTGCGGCACGTGAGACGATAGATACGCTGCGCAAGGTTATTCCCATCTGCTCCGCATCCTGTGCGGAGTGGCGTCGTTGTCGCCGTATCGTTGAGTCCCACAAGGGCGAGGAAGACATCGTCAATATGATTTGCGCGCAAAACGGGCGTCCCTGCTTTGACTACCATGTCGGGCGCGGCCCGGGTGCGTGTGTCGGCGCGATTTCCCCGGCAGACTATGCCAAGAACGTCAAGCGTGTCGAGCGCTTTTTGTCGGGCCATCGCAAGGATGTCGTCGATGAGCTGACCTCCGAGATGACGGATGCCGCCGAGGCGCTCGACTTTGAGCGCGCGGCACGCGTCAAACGTCGTTTGGAGGTCATCAGGGGTCTGGACGATCGTCAGCAAGTCGTTTTTCCCTCCAGTGTCGATATCGATGTCATCGGGTTCTATCGCGAGGAGACCATCTCCGCCGCTTGCGTCTTCGTCGTTCGCGAGGGCCGAACAGTTCGCACCTGCGAGTTCATTCTCGACAAGGGTCTTGATGTTGACGAGGAAGAGCTCCAGTCGGGCTTTCTTAAGCGCTATTACGACGAGACGGCTGATATTCCAGCTGAGGTCAACCTTTCCGTCGAGCTTGAGGATGCGGAGGCGCTGGGGGAGTGGCTTGCGGGCAAGCGTGAGCGTTCCTGCCATCTCCATAGGCCGCAGCGTGGCGAAAAGTACCGTCTGCTCGATATGGCATCCAAAAATGCGCGCCATGCCCTCATGCGCTACATGATGCGAACGGGGTACGCTGACGACCGCACCAATCAAGCGCTCCTGGAGCTCGAAAGTGCGTTGGCGCTGCCATCGCCGCCGTTGCGTATCGAGTGCTTCGATATCTCTACACTGCATGGCACCTTTACGGTCGCCTCGATGGTGGTGTTTACCAACGGACGCGCCGACAAGAGCCAGTACCGTCGTTTTAAAATTCAGGCCGAATTGGACGAGGCAAACGACTTCGTGTCGATGTCCGAGGTTTTGGGACGACGCTATGCTCCCGAGCGCATGGCCGACGAGCGCTTTGGATCGCGCCCCGATTTGCTCGTTGTCGATGGCGGTAAGCCGCAATTGACCGCTGCGATCAAGCAACTTGAGGCTCTTGGGCTCGATATACCAGTTTGTGGCTTGGCAAAGGCCGATGAGGAGGTTTTCGTGCCTTGGGACGAGACTCCAGTCGTGCTTCCGACCGGGTCCGCGTCGCTCTATCTAATCAAACAGGTGCGCGATGAATCGCACCGTTTTGCCATCACGTTCCATCGCGAATTGCGCGATAAAGCCATGACGGTTTCGGTACTCGATGACGTTCCAGGCGTGGGACCCACCAGAAAACGTGCCCTTATGCGCCATTTTGGCTCGATGAAGCGTTTGCGCGCGGCGAGCGAGCAAGAGATCGCGGAAGTTCGAGGCGTTCCGGCCGATGTCGCCAAAGCGGTCCACGAGGCACTTGTTGCATGGAATGCCGAACGCGCCCAGGCATCGGCCAACCGTTCCGAAAACTAAACGTGCTTCTAAACAACTGATATACATGATTGGCCGATTTTCAATCATTTATTTCGCGGCGATTACCTGTCGATTTCGGGTTTTATTAACGCTAAAACGTTTGACTAGCCATGGTGAACAACCCTGCTATCCTGCGGGTTGACGATGACTGATATCTCACCTCGTCGATACATACTGTCTGGCGAATCGTTTGTCAATGAATTCGGTGAACGGTAGTAAATACCGTTCAAGCGTATGTATGTATCGGTCGCCGAGCGCGGCACCTCAGTTGGGTTCGTCGGTAGGTAAGGTATATATCGTCCGCAAGTTGCGCGGGGGCAAGTCTAGGTGCTCCCGGGTAAGATTCTCTATTGATAGGAGAAGACATGGCCATCATCAACAAGGGTATGTCCAGGCGTTCGTTCCTCGGCCTCACCGGCAGCGTCGCTGCTGTCGCAGGGCTTGGTCTCACCGGCTGCGGTGGCAGCTCCAACGACGAGGGTTCCGCTTCCGGTTCCGCCGATTCCGCCAACCGTGGCGGCGGTGTGATTACCGCTGGTTCCGCTTACGCTCCGTCCAGCTTCGATCCCGCCAGCACCGGCTCCGCTGTGGGCCTGGGTGCTAACTGGCACGTCGTCGAGGGCCTCTACGGCATCGATTACCACGACTACAGCACCTTCAACGAGCTCGCCACCGACGATCCCAAGTCCGTGGACGACACTACCTTCGAGGTCACCATCCGCAAGGGCGCCAAGTTCTCCGATGGTACCGAGGTCACTGCTGACGACGTCGTCGCTTCCTACACCGCTTGCGCTGCTTCCGCTACCTATGCTCCGTTCTTCCAGCCCTTCGAGTCCATCGAGGCCAAGGATGCCAGCACTGTAACGGTCAAGACCAAGGTCCCCAACTTCTCCCTGCTCAAGGATCGTCTGGCCATCATCCGTGTTACCCCGGCTACTCAGTCCGAGGAGGATCGCGCCAAGCAGCCGATCGGTTCCGGCCCCTGGATGTACGACTCTATCTCCGATACCGAGATCACCCTGGTTCCCAACCCCGAGTACAACGGTGAGTATGCTGCCGAGGATAAGAAGATCCAGTACAGCATCCTGACCGACCCCACCGCTCGCGTTACCGCCCAGCAGGAAGGCTCCACGCTCGTTATGGAGCTCGTCACCGCTGACGCCGTCGACCAGCTCGAGAGCGCTGGCTGCAAGATCGACAACGTCCAGGGCTTCGGCACCCGCTTCATCATGTTCAACGTCGCCAAGGAGCCTTGGAACAACGTCAAGGTCCGTCAGGCCGTCATGTACGCGCTCGACACCGAGAAGATGATCACCAACACCTTCGCCGGCCTTGCCACCGCTGCCAGCTGCTACCTGCCCAAGAGCTTCACCAACTATCATGAGGCTTCCACGGTGTACAAGACCGACGCCAAGAAGGCCAAGAAGCTCATCGAGGAGTCCGGCATCACCCCGGGTGCCATCACCCTGCGCACCACCGACAACGAGCAGATTAAGGGCATGGCCGCCCAGGTCAAGAACGACCTCGACGCTCTCGGCTTCGAGGTGACCATCCAGACCGATACCTCGCCGGCCACCTACGCTGCCATCGACGGCGGCGAGGCCTACGATATCCTCCTTGCCCCTGGCGATCCGTCCTGCTTCGGCGCTGACCCCGACCTGCTGCTCAACTGGTGGTACGGCGACAACGTCTGGATGCAGACCCGTTGCCCGTGGAAGGAGTCCGCTGAGTGGGAGAAGCTCCACGGTCTCATGGACGAGGCTCTTGCCGCCGAGGGCGACGAGCAGCAGAAGAAGTGGAACGAGTGCTTCGACATCATCGCCGACAACGCTGTTCTGTACCCCGTTGTCCACGTCAAGACCGTCTCCGCTTCCTGGGACGATCCGTCTACCGCGCCCAACGGCGAGGCCCTCGATGGCTTCAAGGGCATCGGCACGACGAGCATGTCCTTCAGGGGCGTCGCGACCGTCAAGGCCTAAGACTCGTTTGAGTCATATGTGGGGCGTCGGTCGTAAGGCAACGTCCTCATAGTTGAAACAAAGACCCGGGCGGCCTCGATGTCGCTCGGGTCTTGTAATGAGTATCCATACTCATATACCAGTTGGTCCTACCGACAAAAGAAAGGGGAGAGAACGTGAACAACTTTCTACGTTTGATTGGAAGGCGTCTCGTGGCGCTGCCGATCATGGCATTGGGCGTCACCGTCCTGGTGTTCTTCCTTATGTCGTTCTCCAAGACCGACCCCGCCTATACGGCGTTGGGTGACGGTGCCTCGCCCGAGGCGGTTGCCGAGTACCATGAGAAGTATGGTCTGGACGACCCCTGGCCCGTGCGCTACGTGCGCTACATGGGCGATCTGATCCATGGTGACATGGGCACCTATGGTGCTGCTCGCAACTCCGTTGCCAAGCGCATCTCCACGGCCCTGCCCGTCACGATGCAGCTGACCTTCATCGGTCTTGCCATCGGCGCGGTCGTCTCGTTTTTGCTCGGCGTCATCGCGGCACTGTATCGCGACAAATGGCCGGACCAAGTGATCCGCGTCTTTTCCATCGCCGGCTTGGCAACCCCGTCGTTCTGGCTTGCCGTTCTGTTGATTCTGCTGTTCTCTTCCTACCTTAAGGTGCTCCCGGCATCCGGTGCTCTGCCTCACTTCACCACCAACCCGGCTGGCTATCTGGGACGTATGATCATGCCCGCTATCGCTCTGGCATTCCCGCTGACGGGCCAGATGACTCGTATCGTGCGTACCGCCATGGTTGAGGAGCTCGACAAGGACTACGTCCGCATGGCCCGTGGCGCCGGCGTTCCCGAGAAGGTCGTCGTCGGCATCAACGTTTTGCGCAACGCGCTGATCACCCCGGTCACCACCCTCGGTCTTAAGATCGGTTACCTTATGGGCGGCGCCGTCGTCATCGAGGTCATCTTCAACCTCCCCGGCATGGGTACTGCGATTCTGCAGGGCGTTCAGGGCAACGAGGCGAACCTGGTTCAGGGCGTCGTCATCGTCGTTGCTCTTGCCTTCATCATCATCAACATCGTGGTTGACATGCTCTACCTGCTCATCAACCCGCGCATCAGGACGGTGTAGATTATGGTAAAGATTCGAGAGAAGCAAACCGAGCAGCTCGAGAAGGCTGCCTCCAAGGGGCTCAAGCTCGGTGGCTGGAAGAAGATGACGCTGTCTTCTAAGATTGCCGCCGTCGTGCTGGTGTTGGTCGCCCTGACCGCGATTCTGGCGCCCCTTCTTGCCCCCTATAGCCCGGTCGAGATTTTCACTGCTCGCCAGGCTCCCGGCAATGGATTTATCTTCGGTACCGACGATAAGGGCCGCGACATCCTGTCGCGTATGCTTTACGGTGGCCGTTACTCGCTGATCATCGGCTTCGGTGCTACTGCCATGGCTCTGGTCTGCGGCTCGGTCGTGGGCGCCCTCGCGGCGGTTTCGCGCAAGTCCGTTTCCGAGGCGATCATGCGCATCCTGGACATCATCATGTCCATCCCGGGCATCGCCCTCGCTGCCGTCTTCGTCTCCATCCTGGGCAATTCCGTGCCGTCGATCATCTTCGCCATTGGCTTTATGTACACTCCGCAGATTGCCCGTATCGTGCGCGCCAACATCGTGTCCGAGTACGGCGAGGACTATGTCCGCGCGGTCATCGTTTCCGGCGCCAAGGCTCCGTGGATTTTGATCAAGCATGTTCTGCGTAACTGCATCGCCCCGATCATGGTCTTCACCGTTACCCTGGTCGCCGACGCCATCATCTTCGAGGCCTCGCTGACCTTTATCGGCGCTGGTATCCAGGAGCCCACCGCTACCTGGGGCAACATCCTCGCTGACGCTCGCGGTGGCGTGCTTGCCGGCCGTTGGTGGCAGGCACTGTTCCCGGGCCTGGCCATCATGATCACCTGCCTGGCACTCAACATCCTCTCCGAGGGCATTACTGACGCCATGGCCGCTGCTCCCTCCGCTGCCCTGGATCCGACCGACTCCTCCAAGCGCCGTGAGGCCGACCTGCTGGTCTCCGACCCCGTTCGCGCTTACAAGGAGCAGGCTCAGTCCCTGTCCGCCCGTCTTGGCGCTCTGCGTGATGTCGAACTCAAGCGTAACGACCGCCATGTGCCCGATGAGTCCGTTGAGCCGATCCTTTCGGTCCGTGATTTCTGCATCCAGTTTGAGCACCACGGTGACATCAACGTCGTCGACCACGTCAACTTCGATGTCCGTCCCGGCCAGACCATGGGCCTGGTAGGCGAGTCCGGCTGCGGTAAGTCCATCACCACGCTGGCCATCATGGGCCTGACCGACGATGACGAGCATCTTTCCGGTGAGGTTCTTTGGGAGGGCCGCGACCTGCTCAAGATGAGCAAGAAGGAGTGGTTCGGCCTGCGCGGTACCGATATCGCTATGGTCTATCAGGACGCCCTGTCCTCGCTCAACCCCTCCATGCTCATTTCCGCCCAGATGAAGCAGCTCACCAAGCGCGGCGGCACCCGTAGTGCCGAGGAGCTCCTAGAGCTCGTGGGCCTCGACCCCAAGCGCACGCTCGAGAGCTATCCGCATGAGCTTTCCGGTGGTCAGCGTCAGCGCGTTCTGATCGCTATGGCCCTTACCCGCGACCCCAAGCTGGTCATCTGCGACGAGCCCACGACCGCTCTGGACGTAACTGTCCAGAAGCAGGTCATCAAGCTGCTCAACGATCTTCAGGCCAAGCTCGGCTTTGCTATGATCTTCGTTTCGCACGACCTGGCACTGGTCGCAGAGGTCGCTCATAACATCACGGTTATGTACGCTGGCCAGGTTATCGAGCAGGCGCCCACCAAGGAGCTGCTCACCAACCCGATCCACGAGTACACTCGCGGTCTTCTGGGTTCCGTCCTGTCCATCGAGAGCGGTTCGGGCCGCCTGCACCAGGTGCCCGGCGCCGTTCCGAGCCCGCGCGATTTCCCCAAGGGCGATCGCTTCGCACCTCGCTCGAGCCATCCGCGCATTGGCCTGGACACCCGTCCGGTCTTCAAGCGCGTGCCCGGCACCGAGCACTTCTATTCCGAGCTCCCCGATGAGGTGCTCAAGGCAAATGGTTTGACCCCTCACGCGGAGGTGATGTAGATGAGCGAGACCGCAGTCAACGGCGTCGAGCCGATCATCTTCCTTGATGACGTCCACGTCACCTTTAGGACCCGTACCGGCTCGATTCTGCACCCCAACCTGGTTCACGCCGTCCAGGGTGTAACGATTAAGCTCATGCCCGGACAGACCATCGGCATCGTCGGCGAGTCCGGTTGCGGAAAGTCCACCACCGCCAACGTCATGTGCGGCCTGCAGGCCCCCACGAGCGGCAAGGTCTACTTTAAGGGCAAGGACGTTACCAAGCGTACCGCCGAGGACCGTCGCCACATGGGTCGCGTCATCTCGGTCGTGTTCCAGAACCCGGCCACGGCGCTCAACCCCCGCATGGTCGTTCGTGAGCAACTGCTCGACCCCATGCGCGTCCACAACCTGGGTACCGAGGCCGAGCAGGAGAAGCGCGTCAAGGAGCTCTTGGAGCTCACCGGTCTGCCCAGCTCTGCCGCCGAGGTTCTTCCCGGCCAGCTTTCGGGCGGCCAGCGCCAGCGCGTCGCAATTGCCCGTGCCCTGTCGCTGAACCCCGATGCCATCATCGCCGACGAGCCCACCTCGGCTCTGGACGTTTCGGTCCGCGCGCAGATTCTGAACCTGTTGACCGACCTTAAAAAGGAGCTCGGCCTGGCCATGGTGTTCATCAGCCATGACATCCAGACGGTCCGCTATATCTCTGACGACATCATCGTTATGAATGGCGGCAAGATCGTCGAGCAGGGCGAGGCCAAGCAGGTCTTCCAGCACCCCCAGGACCCCTACA
>URTZ01000053.1 GCA_900550825.1 uncultured Collinsella sp.
TGCGGCACTCGGTGCGCATCACCTTGGCCAGCGGGCAGACGGAGGTCTTGTAGATGTCCGTCACCTCAAAGCGGGTGGGGTCCATCTTGTTGCCGGCACCCATGGCGCAGATGATGGGCACACCGGCCTCTTTTGCCTTGACCACCAGCGCGATTTTCCCCGTAACGGTATCAATGGCATCCACGACGTAATCATACTGGGTGAAATCGAACTGATCCTGCGTCTCCGGAGTGAAGAACGTCTTGTAGGTGGTCACTTTGATGTTGGGGTCGATATCGTGGATGCGTTCTGCGGCCACATCCACCTTATACTGGCCCACCGTCTTGTGGGTGGCCACGATCTGGCGGTTGAGGTTGGTGAGGCAGACCTTATCGTCGTCGATCAGGTCCAGCGCTCCCACGCCGCTGCGGGCCAATGCCTCCACGGTATAGCCACCCACACCGCCGATGCCAAACACAGCCACTCGGCAGTGATGTAATTTTTCCATTGCCTCTGCACCCAGCAGCAGCTGCGTGCGGGAATATTGATCCTGCATAATTTCTCCTTATCTCTCTACACTCGTGATCGTCCCGCCACCCAGGACGACATCCCCCTGATACAGCACCACGGCCTGGCCGGGGGTAGGGGCACGCTGGGGCTGGTCAAATTCCAGCCGGAAACCGCCCTCCGCGGGGAAAACGGTGGCAGGCTGTTCCACCTGATGGTACCGGGTGCGGGCGGTTACCCGCAGCGGCTCCGTCAGCCCCGGGACGCTGATCCAGTTGACCTCGTCCGCATAGACGACGCGGTCAAACAGGGCATCCTCCGGGCCGACTGTGACGGTGTTGGCCTGCATATCCTTGGCGCAGACATAGACCGGTGCCCCCATAGCAAGGCCCAGCCCCTTGCGCTGACCGATGGTGTAGCGCAGCGCACCGTTGTGGCGCCCGACCACGCTGCCGTCGCGCCATACAATATCGCCCGGCTCGGCGGCATGTCCGCAGCGGCGCTCGATATAGCCCGCGTAGTCACCGTCTGGAATAAAGCAGATGTCCTCGCTTTCGGCCTTCTTGGCGTTGGTAAAGCCCTGCTCGGCGGCAATGCGGCGCACGTCGCGCTCTTTGTCCAGCCCAGCCAGCGGAAAGATCGTGTGCGCCAGGCGTTCCTGCGTAAGCGAATACAAAAAGTAGCTCTGGTCCTTCTTGGGGTCTTCGCCGCGATGCAGCTGCCAGGTGCCGTCGGACGCCTGGCTTGTTTTGGCGTAGTGACCTGTGGCGATGTAGTCGCAGCCCATATCCAGCGCCGCATCCAGCAATGCGCCAAACTTAATGTGGCGGTTGCAGATGATGCATGGGTTGGGCGTCAGCCCCTCCTGATAGGCGGTCACGAAGCGCTCGATAACATTGCGGTCGAAGGTCTGCTGCAGGTTAAGTACATGGTGGGGTATCCCCAGGCGCTCGGCGACGGCCTTTGCATCGGCGATGTCGCGGTCGACCTTACTCGTGCTCGTGACGGGATCGGGCGCGGGGCAGGTGAGGCGCATGGTGGCGCCGACACATTCGTAACCCTGGCTTTTGAGCAGATACGCGGTCACGCTGGAATCGATGCCGCCACTCATGGCGACGAGCACGCGCTTGTTGTGCATGGGGAGGTTCTCCTTGGTGGCATGTGGCCAAAAAAGAAAAGCGGCGCGGGAGGCTGGTTCCGCGTCGCAGACATTGTAGCAAGTTCGGGCGTCCTGTGGGACGCCCTAATGAGATGGGCTCAGACTGCCGGGAGAGAGAGGAGACCGGCTCGTCCGTGGGCTCAACCTATGGGCGACAGGCTCTAGTCCTGGAACAGTGCCGTGGACAGGTAGCGCTCACCGGTATCGGCGAGCAGGGCCACGATGGTCTTGCCCTCGTTCTCGGGGCGCTTGGCCAGCTGCAGCGCGGCCCACACGGCGGCGCCGGACGAAATGCCCACGAGCACGCCCTCCTTGTGGCCCACGGCGCGGCCGGTCGCAAAGGCGTCGTCGTTCTCGACGGGGATGATCTCGTCATAGACCTGAGTGTCGAGGACGTCGGGCACAAAGCCGGCACCGATACCCTGGATCTTGTGCGGGCCGGCCTGGCCCTTAGAGAGCACCGGGGAGGTAGCGGGCTCGACGGCGACGATCTGAATCTCGGGGTTCTGCTCCTTGAGGAACTCGCCCACGCCGGTCACGGTGCCGCCGGTGCCGACGCCGGCGACGAAGATGTCGACCTTGCCGTCGGTGTCATCCCAGATCTCGGGGCCGGTCGTGGCCTTGTGGATGGCAGGGTTGGCGGGGTTTACAAACTGACCGGCGATAATGCTGTTGGGTGTCTCCTTCTGCAGCTCCTCGGCCTTGGCGATGGCGCCCTTCATGCCCTTGGAGCCGTCGGTGAGCACGAGCTGTGCGCCGTATGCCTGCATAAGTTTGCGGCGCTCGACGGACATAGTCTCGGGCATGGTGATGATCACCTTGTAGCCGCGAGCCGCCGCCACCGAGGCGATGCCGACGCCGGTGTTGCCGCTCGTGGGCTCGATGATGGTGTAGTCGCCGCCGCGCACGAGCTTGCCGGCCTTCTCGGCCTCGTCGATCATGTTCTTGGCGACGCGGTCTTTGACGGACCCGGCGGGGTTGAAGTATTCCAGCTTGACGAGCACGCGGGCCTTGAGGTCCTCATCGGCCTCAAAGTGAGTGAGCTCCAGAAGCGGGGTGTGGCCGATAAGCTGATCGATGGACGTATAAACATTGCTCATGGTGAACCTCCAAAGTGTTCAAATGACTGGATGCCGTGTGGTTTTACGGTGTGTGTAGCAGCGAAACCCACAAACCTTATGGGTTGTTCGTTTTGCTGTTGGCAAGCATAGTAGACAGTAAAGCCTAGTAACGCAATAGGAAATAGAAGATTATTACGAGTCGATTAACCATCTTGACCGGAACGGGTATTTTCAAAACCAATTTTTCGGCTAGAATTTCTACGGACTAAATGACCGAAAGGCAGCACTATATATGTTGGTTTCTACTAAGGGCAGATATGCCCTGCGCGTTATGGTCGATCTGGCCGAGCACCAGGCGGCCGGTCGCATCCCGCTCAAAGAGATCGCGGCGCGACAGGGGATTTCCGAGAAATATCTCGAGAACATCTTGGCTACGCTCGTACGTGCCAACATGCTCTCGGGTATGCGTGGCAAGGGCGGCGGCTACGTGCTCACGCGCCCGCCCGAGCAGTACACGGTGGGCGAGATCTTGCGTCTGACCGAGGGCAGCCTAGCACCGGTCGCATGCCTGGACGGCGACTGCAAGGGCTGTTCGCGTTCGGACGAGTGCCCCACGCTCGACGTGTGGAAGAACCTGGACAAGCTCATCAACGACTACCTCGACGGTGTGACGCTCGATCAACTTGTCGCTCCCAACCATGGCTACGACTATGTCATCTAACCCACACCTGCATTTGGGGACGGGGTAGAAATGGTAGATTCTCTCGTCCTTTGAGACTTGACAAATAAGAAGGCCGCCCATTTTTTGCGATGGGCGGCCTTCGTTTTGGGTCGATATGACGGTTCGTATTGAACAGTTCTAGCCCTCGGCGATGCTGTCGAGAATGCTGCGCATGATGGATACCAGGATGCTGCCCATAAAGGCCGATCCAAAGCCGGCAATGGAGATACCCGCGCCCAGCAGATTGACCGACAGGTAGCTGGCCAGCTCGAGCATAAAGCTGTTGACTACGAGCTGAAAAATACCAAGCGTGATAATAGTGAGCGGCAGCGAGATGACCGTCAGGAACGGCTTGACGAGCGAGTCGACGATGTTGAGGAACAGTCCCACGAAGGCAAAGCAGACCCAAGCCTCGGCAAAGCCGAAGGGTTGGATACCGGGGACGAGGAACGTGGCGATCGCGATGGCGATCGAGGTGAAGAGCCAGTTAAGCATAAAGCGCATGGCGTGAATCCTTTCTTGCGCCGGGGTTGCTGGCGTCGCGTGAAGCGGCTTGCGGCGGCGACCTGGATGGTTGCGCGGGCGCGCCGCGGTGTTTGGGCGCCCATTGTCTCAAATATTCGTGGAGCTTACGTGCGCATATGGTTTCTAAACGGCGTTCGTCCTGAAAAACGCGCCGCTGGCAGAGAGTCTTGTCGCTTTAGTTTGGTGGTGTGCTACACTGCTACGGGCAAAAGCCACAGGCGTTGCCCTATTGCATAGAACGGGCGAACGATGCCCGATGTCAGTATCAACTTCGATGCCTTTTGGCGGGTTTGGCGGTGATCGATGAATATCGAGAACATGTTTGACAAGCCTGATGTCAAGCAGCTGGTCCACGCATTTAGCCTTTTGGACGACGAGAAGGATATCCAAGCGTTTTTGACCGATATCTGCACGCCGCGCGAGATTTGCGACCTTTCTCAGCGTTTGCAGGTTGCGCGCTATTTGGACGAGGGCGAGCCTTATGTTGAGGTTCAGGCCCGTACCGGCGCTTCGTCCACCACGGTGAGCCGCGTTTCAAAGGCGCTGAACGGCGAGTACGGTGGCTACCGCAAGATCCTCATTAAGTTGGAGGATGGCGAGTAGGCCGGCGACAAAAACGAATTGTGCAAAACCGCTCCTCCGGGGGCGGTTTTTATATGCCCGCAATCGGCTGGTTCGTTGGGGTCAGGTTGCTTTGTACCAAAAGATGGAGCTGTGGTGGCAATGTGTCCGCGTGGGCGGGTAGGATGGATGCATTGATTATTGCGAACAGTTTGAGCGGAGGACCATGCCTGTTCGAATCTATACCACCAATGCCGGCACGGATTTGAGCGATGCCGAGTCGGCGCTGCTTGCCGACCTTATTGTCCGCCACGGGCGTGCCGTGTTGCTGGCACCTACGTTTGCCGAGCTCGACCTGTGCCGTCATGATGCGGCGGAAGCCGGCGTTTCGCTGGGTATCGACTACAAGACGTCTACATCGTGGCTTCGCTCGCTTTGGGAGCTTTTGGGCGACGGGCGCGGTTTCGTCGACAACCTGCAGCGCCAGATGCTGTTCTCGGACATGGTCACGCGTCTCGACGATGCCGACCTGCAGCCGCTTTCGCGCAGCCAGGGCACAGTGCGCATGCTCGCGCGCATGGCCCGCGACGTGTTGCCGGGCGTTGCGGGGACGGGTGCCGAACGATGCCGTGGCGACAACTGCCAGCCTGAGCCAAAAAGCGATGCCGAGGCTCGTGTGTTCGAGCTTTTGCGCGCCTACGCGGGCGGTTTGGACCGTCGAGATATGGTTGAGCCCTGCGAGGCAGCTGACATTATGACCAGTGTCCTGGCCGATAGCCTGCCGGCGTGCACTCGCGCCGTATGCGTGCGCGGTATCACGTCGTTTACGCACGGTCTGCTCGAGCTGCTGTCTGCCGTGGCGAACAATGGGGGAGAGGTCGTCGTACTGCTTGCCCGCGAGCAGGCGGCGATGCGCGAGGAGCTTGCCACGGCATTTGATGCCCGCGATGTGTTGTTTGAGATCGCGCCGCTAGGGGAGGGTGTCGGCGCGTCTGATGCCGCTTACGGGACCGCCGCTCAGCCTGCCTTTATTGAGGTCGCTGGCCCCCATGCCCGTGCTCATGCTTATGCGGACGCAATTGATGATCTGGTAAAAACGTGCCGGGGTTCCGAGGTCGACGGCGCTTCTGCCGACCCCGTGCGCGTGCTCGTTGTTTCTGTCCGGGCACCCCAGCTGTTCGGCGAACTCGCCTCTCGTCTGGCGGCGCGTCACATTGCGGCCGAGACGACTGAGTTCACGGCGTTTTCCCAGTCCATCGCGGGCAGGCAGTTTACGGCGCTCGCCAACCTGATCGAGCGTATGAAAGCCGCCGACGAGGGCACCGCTTCCAAGACCGAGTGGTGGCCCGCTTCAGAGCTTACCGACTGGATTTATAGCCCGCTTTCGGGTGCCGACGCCGCGAGCGCCCGCGGCTTCGACAAGAACATGCGCCTGTCGCGCAGCAAGACCACTGCGGGCGTCAAGAGTCTGCTGCAGAGCGTGCAGGGCCAGGTGAGGGGTGCGCGTAAGGCGGCCAGCGACCAGAACTGGTTTAAGAACGTGCCGTGCGTGGTCTCGGACGTGTTCCAAGCGTTGTGGCGTGACAAGCCCGTGACGGCGCTCAAGGCCATGCTTGCCGTCGCCGAGGCACTGCCCGATCGCGCGTTTGGCGGTCTCGACGGTCAGGCCCGTCGCCAGGCCGAAACGGTCCTACTGCGCCACGCCATCAACATTCTTATGAACGAAGCCCGCGTGCTCGATGTGTCGCAGGCAGCGACCGTGCCCGTGCTCGACGGCGTTCGCACCAAGGTGGATAAGCGCGGTACCGCATACGATTACGAGACCTACGAGGTTGACCGTACGCCGCGTGCCCAGGTTCGTTTTGCTTCGCTTGCCGATGCGGCGGCTCTGCGCCCCGGCAGCTACGATGCCGTGCTGTTTGCCGATGTCGACCTGGACAGCTATCCGCTTTCGCACGAAGAGGGCCCGCTTGCCACGTTGACGACCGAGCTGCGCCGCGACGGCGTGTCTTTGGAGCCCGCGGCCTTGCTGCGCGTGCGCTTTGGCCACGCGATGCGGGCGTCACGCGGCCCGGTTGCGCTCGCCCGCGTGACGCACGATCGCCAGGCGCGCGAGTGCTATCCGGCGGCCGTGTGGACCGAGTTGCGGACGCGCGCCAAGGCCGCTGACGACGCCAAGGCCGCTGACACCGACAAGGCCGCTGACGCCGACAAGGCCGCCGGCGCCGCCAAGGCGACGTGCGTGGGCGAGGGCGATATCATCGCCGACTTTGATCCCGCTGCAGGCGAAGGTCTTAGGCGCGAGCGCGTGACCTGCGAAGCTCCTCAGCATCTGAGCGATGAAGCCATTCCGTATCTGGTCCTGCGCCGTCGCGATGGCGAGGGCGAGGATGCGCCGCTGGTGCCGCGCCTGACGTCTGCCTCGCAGATCGAGGCCTATTCGACCTGCCCGCTGTGCTGGTTCGTGTCGTATCGCGTGAAGCCCCAGTCCATCGACGCGGGCTTTGGCAATATGGAGAAGGGCAACTTTGTCCACGATGTGCTGGAACATCTGCATGCCCGCCTGCCCCAGGAGGGCATGGAGCGCGTGACGCCCGAGAATCTGCCGCGCGCTCAGGAGCTGCTGCGCGAGGTCTTTGACGAGACCTTGGCCGAGCATGCGGGCAAGCGTGGCAGCGAGGGCCCGTTGGTGCCGCTCTCCCCGGTGGAGGAGCGCCAAGTGGCCGAGATTTTGCCGCAGCTGGAGGGCGTGCTCGCCTACGAGTCCGAGGCACTTGCCCCCTTTGCCCCGCGCTACCTGGAGTTCGCCTTCAACGACCTCAAGGTCGAGTATGCCGGTTGGCCGCTTGGCGGGCGCATCGACCGCGTGGATGTTGACGCCGAGAATCGTGCCGCGGTAATCGACTACAAGCACCGCACGGGTGTTGAGGAGTTTAAGCTCGCTGATCCTACGGTGCGCGACGAGGAGACGGGCGCGGCACCGATCGACGACCCGCGCTGGCTGCCGCCCCATACCCAGACGCTCATCTATGCTCAGGCCATGCGCCGGGCGCTGGATTTGGACACCCGCGCGGCGCTCTACTTTTCGACCAAGGGCGGCAAGCCGGCGCTGCGCGGCGCTGCGAGCGCGGAGCTGCTCGAGGAGGAGCGCGGCGACGGTCGCATTCCAGGTCTTAAGAAGGGCTTCCCCGGCGAGGGCGGCAGCATGGACTTCGACGCCCTGCTCGATCGCGTGGAGGCCGGCATCGCCGAGCGCCTGCGCGAGCTCGAGGCGGGCAACGTTGCCGCCGTCGACCCGGCGTCTGCCCAGGCCGCACAGGCGCGCTGCTCGTATAACCACGAAGGAACGTTTGTAAGGAGGGACGTGTAGGCCATGGATCTTTCGACTTTGATGCCGCAACAGCTGCAGATCGTCAAAACGCTCGACCGTCCGCTGTTTGTCTCGGCGGGCGCCGGTTCGGGCAAGACCTTTACCCTCACGCGCCGCATCGTCTACGCGCTCTCGCCCGAATCCGGTCCGTTCGTCGAGCATCTGGACCAGGTGCTCGCCATTACCTTTACCAAAGATGCCGCGGCAGAGATTCGCGACCGCGTGCGTCGCGCGCTCATCGACGAGGGCATGGACGAGGAAGCCCTGACCGTCGACGACGCATGGATCTCGACCATTCACGGCATGTGCTCGCGTATCCTGCGCGCGCACGCGCTGGAGCTGGGTATCGACCCCGAGTTCACGGTGCTCACCGATACCGACGAGCTCATGGATCAGGCTGTTGAGCATGTGCTGGCCCGCGCGACGGCACCCGATGCCGCCCCCGAGCTCGTCGCTTCGCTTAAAAGCCTCTACGCTTGGTATCCCATGGCGGGCGAGGGCGGTCCCTTTGGCGCCGGCACGACCATCAAGGGCCTGGTGCGTGACCTGTTGGAGCTTTCGAGCCAGCTGCCGGGCGGCATGGACGATGTGCGCGTGGCGCGCGGCCAGGCCGACACCTCGGCACTTGCGGATGCCTATCGTGCGGCGTTGGGCGCGAGCAAGGCCGCGACCGAGAAGGCGCAGGTGGCTCTCGATGCCATCGACGCGTTCGAAGCCAGCGACAAGACCATGGCCGATGCGGCGCGCCTCATGATGTCGTGCACCATGCCGCGCGCGAGCAAGGCATTCCCTAAGGAGCAGGTCGAGCTGCTCAAGGCCGAGGCCGCCGATGCGTTTATCAATATCGTGCTTGCCTGTGGCGGTCCGGCGCTCGATGCACTGGTGGGGCTTGCCCGTGCTGTGGAGGCGGAATACCGTGCGCTCAAGGCCGACCAGTCCGCGCTCGACAATAACGATCTGTTGCGTATGGCATACGAGGCGCTGCGCGATTATCCCGCCATCCGAGCCGCCTACGAGGGCCGCTTTAAGATGGTCATGATCGACGAGTTCCAGGATACCGACCAGATGCAGGTCGATCTGATCCGCTATCTGACGGGCGCGGGCGAGCGCGCGCTGTGCACCGTGGGCGATGCGCAGCAGTCGATTTATCGCTTCCGCGGCGCCGAGGTCGAGGTCTTCCGTCGCCAGGAGCGCAAAGTGGGATCGACGGCGGCGTCCGAGACGGTCGCCACGCCGGATGTCCCCACCGGCGAGCTCGTCAAGCTCGTGCGCAACTTCCGCAGCCACGACGAGGTGCTGCGCTACGTAGCACGCGTCTTTGACGGCGATGACGGCGGCCTGATGCAGGGCTTTTTGGATCTTGAGGCGAGCGACGGCCGCAAGGACACGCTCGTGGCAGACGCCTCGCGTCGTCAGGCGCTCTTTGTTGCCGGCGGCAGCACACAGGAGCGCACGCTGACAAAAGCCCGCGCGATCGCGGAGCGGTTCCGCTCGCTTGCCGATGCCGGTCAGCCCCAGGGCGGCATGGTGCTGCTGCTGGGCCGCATGACCAACGCCGATGTCTACGCCCAGGCCTTCCGCGACCAGGGGCTCGACTGCGTCATCGCAGGCGGCTCGGTCTTTGCCCAGGCAGCCGAGGTGCAGACGGTGCGCGCCCTAGTCTCCGCGCTCACCAACCCGGCCGATACGGCGCAGGGCCTTATGCCGCTGCTGGCCTCGCCGATGTTTGCCCTGGGCGCCCAGGAGTTTCTGGCGTTGGCGACCAAGCTCGATGACCAGACGGGGGAGACTTCGCGCCGCAACATCGATGCGGGCATCATGAGCGATTTCGATGTGCCGGGCCTGCAGGACCTACCGCTCGTGACGCGCGCCCGCGAGGTGCTGCGCTACGCGCTTCGTCGCGTGGGTCGCGATTCGTTCGCGGCGATCGCGCGCGACGTGGTCAACGCCTCGGGCTGGTTCGTGCGCTTGGCGCAGCGTGGCCCCGAGGGCAAAGCCATTGCCGCCAACGTGCTCAAGGCGCTCGATGCCGTTGCCGAGGCGGAGGCCGAGTTCGGCAACTCGCCGCGCTCCATTGCGCTCGCCTTCGACCGCTTCCTGGCGGGCAAGGAGGCCCCGGGCGCCCTCAACGAGGAGGGCGACGGCGCGGTGCGCATCATGACCGTGCACGCGTCCAAGGGCCTGGAGTATCCGGTCGTGGCGGTCGCGGAGTGCTTTGGCGTGCGTAAGTCCTCGGGTGCGGCACAGATGGGTCGCGCCGAGGGCGGAGCACAGGTCGTGGCACTGCCGGCACGCTTCGACGGCGTTAAGCTCGCCGACGGAACCTTTGTGAAGGGCGACGACGTCAAAAAGCAGTTTGAGCACGCGTTTAAGGGTAAGGGCACGTCGCTGTGGCTGCCGCCGGAGCTCATGGAGGACGTCTGTGCGACGGGTTCTCCCGCCGAGGCATTTGCCCGCCTGCGTAACGACGACCTGCAGCTTTCGCTCGAGGAACGGGCTCGTCTGCTCTATGTCGCCATGACGCGTGCGCGCGAGCTGGTGATCTTGGCGATGGATGCCGGCGTGAGCCGTGGCAAGGTGACGGCGCCGACCTTCGATGTCGAGACGGACCTCACCTACGACGTGCTGCGCCGTATTTTGCCGACCGACGCTCTGGACGTGCCGCAGCTCGATGCTGACCGCCTGGTGTTCGACAACTCCCAGCCGGGCGACTACGAGCTTATTTCGCTCGCGAACTTTACCTTTGGCGAGCAGGCGTTTGAGGCCAATGCTTCGCTGGATGCCGAGGGCAGGCTCGTTCGTGGCGATGTCGATACAGATGCTGCCGACGATTCGGCCAGTACAATCGTCCCCGGTCCTGCCGACCCCGATCCCGATGCGTTTGAGCTCGTGTATCCCCAGGCGGTGGGCGTGCGCATGGGCACCTGCCCGTATCCGGCGCGCGATTCGTACAGCTACTCATCGATTGCCACGGCGCTGCATGCCGAGTCCGAGGACCGTGCCGCCGAGGCACACGTGCCCATGGACGAGGCCGGCGATGATGCGGAGTCGGATGGCTCGGAGATGACGGATGCGGACGTGGCTGCTGTCGAGCCCGTCGGCAATCCCATGGCGCTGGGCTCGGCCTTCCATGCCGCCTGCCAGTGGCTCATCGAGATGGGTGCCGATGCGTTGCCCGCTGAGCGTGCCGACGCCCTGGCTCGCCTGTGGCACCTGACGCCGGAACAGCGCGAGCGCTTCGATGTCGCCCTGAATCGCTGGCTCAAGTCGTCGGTTCGTGCCGACCTGCTCGCGTGGCCGTGCGTTCGCGCCGAGGTGCCGTTCTTTTCGCTGGGCTGCGAGGACGAGGACATCGCTCGCTACGGTGCCTATGCC
>URTZ01000054.1 GCA_900550825.1 uncultured Collinsella sp.
GGCAAGCCTGCGCATATCCGCTAACATTGGACTGTCCGCCGTGGCGCAGGCCGCCCACACATATCATTCCATGCTCAAACATTCTCGCTTCGCTTCGCTCGCTGCGAAACTGCGCGTGGAACGATATATGGGCGGCTCCCGCTGAGCAGCTACGTTTA
Source organism: uncultured Collinsella sp. (assembly GCA_900550825.1). Lineage (GTDB taxonomy): Bacteria > Actinomycetota > Coriobacteriia > Coriobacteriales > Coriobacteriaceae > Collinsella. The sequence goes on from URTZ01000054.1 coordinate 159, forward strand.
CTTACTAGCAGCTACTTCGGTATCCCCTCCATTAGAACCTGCAAAGGTAAAACAGGAAAATATAAATAGAGTTAGCCGATGCGACAAAGGAGGCATCCCTTTATCGCATCGGCTAACTAGAAAGATTGTTTTATGTCAAGCATGTAGCCCTTTCGCCTGAGCCCCATACATATCGTCCCGCGCGCAGTTTCGCAGCGAAGCGAGAATGTTTGAGCACGGGATGATATATAGGGGCCTCCCAGGGGCGAGCGGGCATTACGACGCCCATTTTCAACGAAGAAATGGGCTAAGCCACACCAGAAGAACCGAAGCCTCCGTTGCCTCGGTCGGTTTCGTCTAGTTCTTCTACTTCTATGAGGTTAACCGTGGGGACTTCTTGGATGACGAGTTGGGCGATGCGGTCGCCTTTGTTGATTTGGATGTTGTTGGAGGGATCCAGGTTGATGAGGATAACCTTGAGTTCTCCTCGGTAGTGGGCGTCGATGAGGCCCGGCGTGTTAACTATAGACAGGCCCTGCTTGATGGCCAAGCCGCTGCGGGGCTGGACGAAGCCGGCGTAGCCATCGGGCAAGGCGATGGCCAGCCCAGTAGAGACCAGACGACGTTCGAAGGGCTTCAGGACGCAGTCCTCGTTGGAGCGCAAATCCAAGCCGGCATCGGTGGGATGGGCGTATTTGGGAAGCTCGACGGTGGGGTCGAGACGCTTTATGTTGACGGTAATGCTGGACATGGAATCACCTTAGCTTGTCGAGCTCTTGCAGAAACTCATCGACGTCTTTGAAATCGCGGTAGACCGAGGCAAAACGGATGTAAGCCACCTTGTCGATCTTGGCCAAGCGCTTGAGCACCATGTCACCCAACTCATGGGACGTGACGGCCGTCAGCGTGCGAGAGCGCAGCTCGACCTCGATGTCGTCGATAATCTCATTGAGCTTCTTAGTGTCGATATCGCGCTTGATGGTGGCGCGCATCAAGCCGACGAGCAGCTTATTGCGATCGAACCGCTGCTTGGTTCCGTCTGACTTAATGACCTCAATTGGGTCTTCGCATCGCTCAAACGTTGTAAAGCGGTAGTTACACGAGCAACATTCGCGACGACGCTTAATGGTGTTATTAGACTCCTGCATACGGGAATCAACGACGCGGGTATGTGCCTTGCCGCATTTGGGACAGCGCATGGTACCTCCTCTTAAACGATAACAAGGGTACCATGCGCAGCGCGATAATGATTACGAACGAGCAGGAACCTTAAGATGCGCACCGGCGGCGAGCGAACCATGCTCCAGATGATTGACACTACGAATCATGTCGGAAGTCTCTTGCGTGGAAAGGCCTTCGATTGGATATTCCTCGGCAAGCGACCAAAGAGAATCGCCAGGCTGAACGCGAATGGTCTCGTAGGTAACGTTGGAAACGGACTCGGCATACGCGGCGTGACGAGCGCTAAAGACCGACGTAGCGAGGACAAAGAAGAGCGTAAGCGCAACGGCAACGGCGACAATCGTCGGAACCTTCAGGGCAACGCGAGCCGGCGCGACTACAGCCTGCTGATTGCGAGCAGGCTTTACGGTCAAAGGCTGAAAGCCGGAGCGGCCACCCTGAACAACCGTAAAAGTGGGTTCTGCAGGCGTCTCGAGCTTAAGGGCGAGGTTTCCCTGGACCATATTCGTTGCGTTCATCATGTTCTCCTCTCGCGTGTTTTGCTGAGAACAGTTTTATCAAGCCGCGCGGACAAAAATGTCTAGCGCGAGAACGAATGTTCGGTTATTATTATCTTCGAACAGTTGTTCCTGTCAAGCAAAATTCGAACATTTGTTTGACATGGGTAGAGAGGATGCCCTGATGGCTCGCAAAATTACCAAGCGTCAGCAGCAAATTTACGACTTCATCAAGGAATATCAGCAAGAGAAGGGTTATCCGCCCAGCGTGCGCGAGATGGCTTCTGCCGTGGGCCTTTCCTCCCCCAGCACCGTGCACGCCCACTTATCTGCCTTGGAGGCGCGCGGGCTGCTCAAGCGCGATGCCACCAAACCGCGCGCCCTGGAACTCTTTAACGAGGACGGCTCCTCTGTCTCAATTTCTAAATCTGACGAGCCCACCGCACCTCGCGGAACGGTCTCGCTACCGCTCGTTGGTCGCGTCGCGGCTGGGATTCCCATTCTGGCCGAGCAGAATATCGAAGACACTTTTACTATCCCGACCGAAATCGCCACCGATCAGGGTTCCTTTATCCTTGAGGTGCATGGGAGCTCAATGATCAATGTCGGCATCTTCAATGGCGATTACATCATCGTCCGTGAACAAAAGAGTGCCATGAATGGCGAAATTGTCGTGGCCATGATTGATGGTTCAGCGACCGTCAAAACGTTCTACAAGGAGCAGGGACGCGTACGCCTGCAGCCTGAGAATGACACCATGGAGCCTATCTATGCAACGAATCCCGTTATCTTGGGCAAAGTCGTCGGCTTGATGCGCCGGTTCTCGTAATGCAAAAACGCATCACCATCTTTGATACCGTCCGCGGGTTTACGATGATTTCAATGGCAGGTTTTCACGCTTGCTACGATCTCGCCTACCTGTACGGTTGGGATATGCCCTGGTTTACCCAGACTGTCTTTCAAGACATCTGGCGCGCCAGCATCAGCTGGGTATTTCTGTTTATCGCGGGTTGGATGTGCACCCTTTCGCGCAACAATATCAAACGTGCCGCCAAATACGCCTTAGCAGCACTCGTCGTCTGGTTGGTAACAACGCTTGTCTCAGTAGACGATTCGGTTAATTTTGGCATCATCTACTGCATAGCCGCATGTACCGGCATCGTGGCGTTGACCGATCCCGTCCTTAAGAGGATATCGGCGAGATGGGGCATGTCCCTATGCCTTGTGTTGTTCGCCCTCACCTGGAGCATCCCCAAAACAATCTACCCTGTCCCCTACCTGGCGTGGCTGGGATTTCCGAGCCCTGGGTTTGTTTCAGGTGATTACTACCCCATCATCCCGTTTATCTTTATGTATCTTGCAGGATACTTCGCCGCACATATAGCGCAGGGAATCGATAAGACCGTCCCTAGCTGGGCCTACGCCAACTCCCTGCCGGCGCTCGCCAGCCTTGGACGTCACGCACTCCCCTTTTATCTGCTGCATCAGCCCATCATACTGGGCATTTTGGAGCTCGCCTACTCGGTGCGATAACGCTCGAGCCGCGGCGCAATACAAGCCGGCAGCTTCGCCACAATACGAACGCCATCCTCGAGATATTCCTCGTGCAAAAGGGTTCCCTGCTCATGCACCAGCGTGATGAGGGCGCCCTCGCGATACGGGATATCAGCAGAGAGCAACACATCGGTGGCAGCCGCCTCGCGAGCAATGCGATCGACGAGATCGTCGAGCCCTTCGCCCGTTTGGGCCGAGAACAGAACGGCTTCCGGAAAACGACGACGGAAACTTAATCGAACAACGCTATCGAGAAGATCGATTTTATTGAATACGGTCAGCGTTAAACGCTCTCCAGCGCCGATCTCATCAAGCACGCGGTCGACAGCCTCCAACTGTCGCTCATAGTCCTCGTCAGACGCATCTACGACTTTGAGAATTAGATCGGCACCCAACACCTCGGACAGCGTCGATTTAAAGGCATCGACCAAACCATGCGGCAGCTTTTGAATAAAGCCGACGGTATCGGTGATAGTCATGCCGCGACCGCCGGGCAGGTGATACGAACGCGTCGTCGGGTCGAGCGTAGCAAACAGCTTGTCCTGCGAAAGTACCGTAGAGCCGGTCAGGCGATTGAGCAACGTCGATTTACCGGCATTGGTATAACCGGCTAACGCGACGCGAAACGCCGGTGACTCAATGCGACTCTTGGACTGGACATCGCGACGCTGTTCAACCTGCTTAAGCTCACGACGAAGCGCGGCAATCTTATTGCGAATCAAGCGACGGTCAACCTCGAGCTGGCTTTCACCCTGGCCAAAGCGCGAACCGATGCCGCCGCGCGTCTGCTCCTTGGCAAGATGGCTCCACATGCCACGCAGACGAGGCAACAGATATTGAAGCTGTGCCAGCTGTACCTGTAGGCGTCCCTCACGCGTCTGAGCATGCAGGCCAAAGATATCCAAGATAAGTGCCGTACGATCGATAATCTTTACCGGCTCGCCCACGGCTTTCTCCAAATAGGATTGCTGCGAGGGCGTCAGGTCGTCGTCAAAGATAACAACATCGGCATCCATGCGATGCACCAGGCCGCACAGCTCTTCAACCTTACCGGAACCGATAAACGATTTAGGATACGGCTTTACCAAACGCTGAGACAAGCGCGCCACGCACCGGGCACCAGCCGTATGGGCAAGGCGCTCCAGCTCGTCAAGCGATCGATCGAGCGGCCATGCATTGTCGCGCCATTCAACACCAACCAAAATGGCACGCTCGGGCTCGGGTGCCGTGGGGACCAAGGGAAAACGAGCCATTAGACAGCCTCAATACGATGCAGGATGTCCTCAACGACCTCATCGATCGTAAACTCGTCCATATCGAACCACACGATACGGTCATCGCGTTTAAACCACGAAAGCTGACGCTTGGCATAGCGACGCGAACGCATCTTAATGAGTTCGCGAGCCTCATCCATGCTCATCACGCCATTGAAAGCATCGATAATCTCTTTATAGCCAATCGCCTGCATCGAAGTCAGGGCATCTGCCAGCCCCTGGTCCATAAGACCGCGAACCTCATCGACAAGGCCCTGCTCAAACATCAGGTCGACGCGCAGGTTAATGCGCTCGTAGAGCATCTCGCGATTACGCGTCAGACCAAACCATAGAGCGTGATAATGCTCGCGCGGAACACTAAACTGCGACTTTTGCTGCGCGTAGGACACACCATCATCGTGCATTTCGAGCGCGCGAATCACGCGGCGAACATTATGGGGATGGATGACCGCAGCGGACTCGGGGTCACGCTCGGCAAGCAGCGCGTGCAGCGCTTCCTCGCCTATGCGCTCGGCAAGTTCCTGATACCCCGCGCGACGATCGTCCTCAAGCTCGCCCGAGGGAAAATCCATCTCATCCAGGGCGGCCTTGAGATACAAGCCTGTGCCCCCGCAAAACACCGGTAGGCGGCCCTCGCCAAGCAAACGCTCAACATGCGCGCGAGCGTCAGCCTGATAAAGCGCCGCAGAGTACGTCACACCCGGCTCTACAATGTCGACGAGACGCAGCGGCGCCGTACACTCATCGGGCGTCATCTTTGCGGTACCGATGTCCATGCCGCGATAGATTTGCATCGCATCGCACGACAGCACTTCGGACGAAAGACGAGCGGCCAAACGGTCGGCAACATCACTCTTACCAACCGCCGTCGGACCGACGATCGCAACGGCGGAAAGACCTGCCCCGGGAGAAACCATTAGCGCGGCTCGCCCAAAACGGAGCCGGACAAATACCAGGTCTTGGCAACGTCAACGTCAACATCAACGATCTTGCCAACAAGCTGATCGATGCTGTAACCCTCGGGGATAGGCGCATGCACGGTCTGATTCTTGGGACTCTTGCCCAGCAGGACCGCATCGTTCTTCTTGCTCGTGCCCTCAATGAGCGCCGGCACCACAGTATGAAGCTCACCCTGGTTATACTCATGTGCCGTGGTCTCGATAACCTTAACCAGGCGGTTGAAACGCTCGAGAATAACCTCATGCGGCGTAGGATCGTCAATCTCGGCGGCCGGGGTACCGGCGCGCTTGGAATAGATGAAGGTATAGGCCTGAGCATAGCGGACCGTCTCGGCAAGTGAGAGCGTCTGCTCAAAGTCTTCTTCAGTCTCGCCCGGAAAGCCAACGATAATGTCAGTCGAGAGCGCGATATCGGGCATGCGATTGCGGATGCGATCGACCAGGCCCAGATAGTCCTCGCGTGTATAACGGCGATTCATCTCTTTGAGGATCCGTGTCGAACCTGACTGGACGGCCAGGTGCAACTGCGGCATAACGGCAGGCGTCTCGGCCATGGCGTCGATGGTCTCGGGGAGCAGATCCTTGGGATGCGAAGACGTAAAGAAGATGCGCTCCACACCCGTATCGCCCACGGCACGCAGCAGATCGGCAAAACGCGGCTTGCCAAACAGATCGCGACCATATGAGTTAACGTTTTGGCCCAACAGCGTGATCTCGCGCACGCCCTGACGCACCAGACCGGTCACCTCGTCGACAATCTCCTCGAAGGGGCGACTTTTTTCGCGACCGCGCACGTACGGCACGATGCAATAGGTGCAGAAATTATTGCAGCCCGTCATAATGGGCACCCAGGCGTGATACTGGGTCTCGCGATGCCACGGCATGCTCATGGCATCCGTATCCTCATGCTCATTGGTGCGGATATGACGCTTGCCGTCAAGGAACGCCTCGGCAATGAGCTCGGCCACATGTGCGATGGAATGCGTGCCAAAGATGACATTGACGTTATCGACGTTGGTGAGCAGGCCCTCGCCATCACGCTGCGCGATACAGCCGCCCACGGCAACCACACGCTTGCCCGAAGGCGAAGGCGGCAGGCTTTTGCAGGAATTGCACTGACCGTACAGGCGAGTATCGGCGGCCTCACGCACACAGCATGTCATGAAGACAACGATATCGGCATGCTCGGGATCGAGCGCCATGAGGCAACCATACGAATCGAGCAGACCGCTCACGCGCTCAGAGTCGTGCTGATTCATCTGGCAGCCAAAGGTGCGGATAAAGTAGGTTTTACCGGCAAGAATATCGCGTACGGAACGCTGGTCCATGTGCATAAGTCCTAACGATGGAGAGGGGGACGAATCGAGGCAAGCAGAAGCTATGCCACAGGCTTAACATCATCCATGACGACGTTATCCATAGCAGCTCGATTGATCTGGTGAACGTAAATAGAAAGACGGATGGCCGTGCGCGACTCCCCGTTAATAAGGATGTCGGAGAACACGGGCGCGCAGGAAATATCAAACCCAGTTGGAATCAAAAAACCGCGCGCGATAGCAACGGCCTTAATGGCCTGGTTGACCGCACCGGCGCCGACACACTGAATGTTGACGGGCACACCATCCTTGACCATGCCGGCGATGGCGCCGGCAACGGACGCGGGCGATGATTTGCTTGATACCTTCAGGCAATCCATGAAGAAACTCCTGCGTTTAAAAGTACGTTTTAACTGCAATAACTGTATCGTACCGAGTGGACTCGGTAAAGGCACTATTCCTCTTTGGCAAGATCAAAGGTCACGGTGATTCGATCACGCGAAACACGGATCTTTGGGTCGCCGCAAAGGTTGAGATAGTACCGAGCGGCAAGGTCATTAAAGTCGCGCTCCACAGCACGCGAAAACTGTGCCATGTCATCCTTGGCAATACGTAGCCCGCGACGATCCTTTGCAAGATCGACAGGAGCTGGCGCATGCGAGGACGAATCACGCTCGCGCAGCAAACGCGCGGTCACACCGCGAACGGGCTTAATCTGCCCTGCCAAAATGCGATGTGCCGTGCGCTCGGACATCTCAAGACCCAAACCCGAGCAGATACGGATAAAGTCCTCGGCATCAGAGGCAAGGCCTAAACGATCGACAACCGGAAGCTCGCTCTCATCATCAATAAACAGGAGACGAGACGTATCGAGCCGACTAGATGCCTGAGCGTAGAGGGTCGCGGCAATCTCAGACGGAGAACCAAGATAGACATCGCAACCACGCAACTCCTCGAGCGCAAACTCACAAGCAGCGCGAATAATATTATGCGGACCGCGAGCACAGACATAACGTCCGCCCTCATCCTTGACGGCCTGGGGCCAGCTGGACTGATCAGCACGCTCGCTGAGGCGGTCGGCCGCGACACTCACCTTAAAGGCTGAACCAAGATTGACACCAGACGTGACCACACGGGCCTCGTCGGTGTTCTGCTTGATCGAAAACAATGCCATGCCACGACCGTGAACGCCCCAACGGTCCATCTTCATGCTCTCAAGCTTGGAGGTAACGCGGGCATCGAAGATTCGCTCTTGCATATCCTGCGGAACGCCCGAACCGTTATCCAGAAAGACAAGCGTGCGGACGCCATCTTCCTTGGTCGTGGCGAGATAGACCTTGTCGGCACCGGCATCACGAGCATTACGGAGCATTTCGATGACGATATCCTCGACATGCTGAATGTCGTGCTTTGCCTGGCGCCGCTCGGCCTCCGAAACGCGGAGGCGGACATACCCCTCGCCAAGGTTCTCCTCGACGCGAAGGTTGCCCTCCCCCGACATCGACGCGATAAATGAGATGAGCTCGTTCGCGTCGCTCATGTTATTTAGCGATATCGACAGCGCGGCTCTCGCGAATCACGACGACGCGCACCTGACCGGGATACTCCATCTCTTCCTCGATCTGATGGGCGATATCGTGAGCCAGGACCGTGGACTGGGCATCGGAGATCTTGTCCGGCTGAACCATGACGTGGACCTCGCGACCGGCCTGCATGGCATAGGTACGCTCGACGCCATCATGGGAGTTGGCGATCTCCTCGAGCTTCTCAAGACGCTTGATGTAGTTCTCGGCAGACTCGCGACGGGCGCCGGGACGAGAAGCGGAGACGGCATCGGCGGCCTGCACCAGGACATCGAGCACCGTGTTGGGGTCGACATCGGCATGGTGAGCCTCGATAGCGTGGACGATAACGGGCTTCTCGCCATAACGACGGGCAAGCTCGGCGCCGATGACAGCATGCGGGCCCTCGACGTCGTGGTCGATTGCCTTGCCTAGGTCGTGCAGCAGGCCGGCGCGCTTGGCGGTCACTACGTCCAGGCCAAGCTCGGAAGCCATCACGCCGCACAGATCAGAGACTTCGAGGGAGTGCTGAAGCACGTTCTGACCAAACGAGGTACGGTAGCGCAGGGCACCAAGGGTCTTGACGATCTCGGGGTGCAGGTCATGGATGCCGGTATCAAAGGCAGCCTGCTCGCCAGCCTCGCGTACGCGCTGCTGAACCAGGTCGGCAGCCTTGTGATACATCTCCTCGATGCGGGCAGGGTGAATGCGGCCGTCGGCGATGAGGTTCTCGAGGGCGACACGGGCGGTCTCACGACGGACCGGGTCGAAGCTCGAAAGAACGACGGTCTCGGGCGTGTCATCGATCACGAGATTGACGCCGGAAACCTGCTCGAAGGTCCGGATGTTGCGACCCTCGCGACCGATGATACGGCCCTTGAGGTCATCAGAGGGAATGTGCACGGAGGTAACGGTGACCTCGGCAGTGTGGTCGGCAGCGCAGCGCTGAATCGCCAGGGACAGAATCTCCTGGGCGGTCTTGTGGCACTCGGCGCGAACCTGCTGCTCGGACTCGCGAATGATCGTGGCAGCCTCGTGGGTGACCTCGCCGCGAACCTTATCGAGGAGCTCCTTGTGGGCATCCTCGCGGGTAAGGTCGGCGATACGCTCGAGCTCGGAGGTCTGCTTTGCGCAGAGCTCCTCGAGCTCACGGGAGCGCTTCTCGACCTGACCGGCCTGGCTGGACAGCTGATGCTCGCGCTTGTCGAGAGCGTCGTTGCGGCGATCGAGGGATTCCTCGCGTTGCATCACGCGATTCTCGAGCGTACGAATCTCGTTCTTACGCTGCTTGTCCTCGGCCTCGGCGGCTTGCTTGTTCTTGATTATCTCTTCCTTAGCCTCGAGCAGAGCCTCTTTTTTGAGGGTCTCGGCCTGACGCTTTGCATCACCGATCAGGGACTCAGCCTGTGCGTGTGCCGACTGGATCTTTTCGTCGGCCTCGTGAAGACTACCCTGCTTGGCGGTGCGCATGTAGGCAATGGCGGCGATAGCACCCAAAACGATGCCAACGAGCGCTGCGATGATAGGCATGCTCACTCCTTTTTATGGATTCGTTACACAACTAAGCGAACCGTCCTTACGAACGGCTCGCGACATTTGAGTAATATGGGCGCAGCTTATGCGGGTCGGATACAGATAAACATATAAACAAACTCATCACAGATGAGCACATATCACAAAGCAAATGACAGTGTTTATCGTACGTTGAACCACAACAACTGTCAAATAAATAGCCCCAGCACGGCGGCTAAAACGCGGTGAACGGCAGGACCACAAAACGCATATGCCTAAACCGCACATTCCTCGCATTCGGCATCGAGGCGTGCCTTAACGGCATCGGCGGCAATGTGATACGAGAAGCCCTTGCCCATCAAAAACCGAACCAGTTTTTCGAATCCGCGCGTCTCTGGAACACGCCGCTTGGCAAGTAGGGCTGACGCACGCGCCAAATCGTCTTCGACGGCAAAATATTCCTCGGGATAACCGGGAATGTCATCGAGCACGACATGACGACGCTTGAGCTCGGTCTCGATTTTGCGCTGTCCCCAACCGCGCCGCTTGCGTTCCTCGATAAAGTACGAGCAAAAGCGGTTCTCGTCTAAAAAGCGATACTCGGTGGCGCGCTCGACGGCGAAATCGATCGAGGGCTGGTGAAAGCCGTAGCGAGCCAGCTTGTCACGGACCTCACCCGTGGCATGGTCGCGGCGCGACAGCATCTCAGTCACCATGGTAAGCGCGCATTTACGCTCAATGAGCTGCACCGCTTCGCGAAACTTATCCCAATCGCAGGGAAGATCGGGGCGATTTTTAAGAAACAGGCGCGCGACACGAACAGGAATCCAGATGGATCGCTCAAAACCGCCCTCGAGCTCACAGTCGATATGTGCACAAGGCTTTTTTGA
>URTZ01000055.1 GCA_900550825.1 uncultured Collinsella sp.
CCTCTTGTTGCGATTTACGACAATCGCATTGAGTTCTCTAATCCCGGGACAACGCTTATTCCGGCAGAACGGGTGCTCAACGCTCAGCCGAAAACGCGAAATTCGATGATAGCGTCCCTCATGCGCCAAATGGATCTTTGCGAAGAAGGCGGTACGGGCTGGGATTTAATCGTAGATTCGCTCGAAAAAGCCGGCATGCCTTCACCGGTTATTAAGAGTGAGGGTGGGCTGGGAACGCTCGTGACGCTCTATTGCGACTGTCCGTATGCTCGAATGAAAAAAAGTGAGCGAAAAAACGCCGTGTACTGGCATGCCTGTCTTTTGTATGCCCAAGGTGAGTCGATGAGCAATCAGTCGCTGCGAGAGCGTTTTGGACTTTCTGATGAAAAGAAAAACACGGTGGCGATGTCTCGTCTAATCAAAGAGTGCCTGAAAGAGGCATTGATAAAGGAGGAGGACGAGGACGCGGGTTCCAAATACAAAAGGTATATTCCGTATTGGGCCTAAAGACAGGAAATGAAAAGAAGGAGGCGGCTTATGTCTGGTAATAACGAAGCATTGTTTACGCCTGAGCTGGTGTTTTTTGATTGGGAGTGTGCGACGCCGGATGAGGTGTTTGCGCGACTCGAGGGCGAGCTCGCTCCGCGTGGCTGCATTGCGCCCGGTTGGCTCGACGCCGTTCGCACGCGCGAGGATGCCTATCCCACGGGTCTTGCCATGCCGGCGGCAAACATTGCCATTCCGCATACCGATCCGGGGTTTGTGGCCAAGCCCTATATCGCGGTGGTGAAGCCCGCCGCGCCCGTGACATTTAACGCCATGGCTGGCATGGGCGCTCCGGTGCCGGCGCAGATCGTCATCAATCTGGGCATCGCCGAGCCAGGCGGCCAGGTCGAGGCCCTACAGGCGCTCATGAACATCTTTATGGATGCCGATGCCGCAGCCGACGTGCTCGGCCAGACCACGTCCCAGGGCATGGTCGACGCCATCCGCCGTCACTTCTAAGGTGGGGCTGAGTCGGCACTTGGGGACTGTCCCTAACTGCCGGCTGCCAGAGCTGTCCCCTTTGCACCAAAATGGTGCAGATTAACCTGTCCCCCATGCACCAAGCGTGCCGCGGGGGCTGCGTTGTGACACAATGGCGTTTGTTCGATTCGTTATGCGAAAGGCCGACTATGGCAAATAAGAAAAAGAACTCCGAGGCCGCGCCGACGCCCGAGCAGCAGGCCCGCGCCGCCTCCAGCTCTCGCAAGAAGCAGCGCAAGACATACGTGTCCAAGACCGTCAAGATCGTTCTGGTGGTCATCGGCGTGCTGGCGATGCTGCTTTCCGTCTCGGCGATGGCGTGCTCCGGCCTTATGTCGCAGGCCGAGGACACCTCGGGCTACAAGCTGACCGGCGGTGTTGCTGCTACTATCAACGGTACCAACCTCACCGAGGACACCGTGACCAAGCAGATCATGAGCATGCGCACGTCCTACGGCTACACCAAGGACGAGGATTGGGCGCAGTATCTGGTTGACAACGACCTCACGCCCAAGAAGTACCGCAGGCAACTCATCGACTCCTACACGCAGCAGATTCTGCTTCAACAGGCACAGAAGGAGAACGGCGTGACGGTGTCGGATGAGGAGGTCGAGAAGGCCTGGAAGGACGCGTGCAAGAGCGCGGGCGGTGCCAAGGCCTTTAAGAAGACCCTCAAGACCTACGGCTATACCGAGGACACCTACAAGGATTCGCTCAAGGAGAGCCTGGCGCAGCAGAAACTCAAGGATGCCGTGGCGCCCACCAGCAAGCCCAAGGACAGCGAGATCGTCGATTACATCAACGAGAACCTGTCTAACTACAACGATGCTCGCCGCTCGTCGAACATCCTGATCAAGGTTGATTCCGACGCTTCCGACGAGGACAAGGCTGCCGCCAAGGCCAAGGCACAGGAGTGCCTGGACAAGATCAACTCCGGTGAGCTGAGCTTTGAGGACGCCGTTGAGCAGTACTCCGAGGACACCGGTTCCAAGGAGAAGAAGGGCGATGTGGGCTGGGATAAGCTCACCACTTTCGTCGACAGCTACCAGACGGCGCTCGAGGGGCTCAACAAGGGCGACGTGAGCGAAGTCGTCGAGTCGACCTATGGTTACCACATCATCAAGTGCACCGACTACTTCCATGTCGATAATCAGGTCGATGACATCAACCAGGTGCCCAAGGCCATCAAGAAGTACGTTTCCAATGTGGTGAAGACGCAAGCGGCCAGCACCGCGTACAGCGAGTGGCTGGAGCAGTACAAGAAGGATGCCGACATCACCGTTAACCCCATGCCCAAGGACGTGCCGTACAACGTCAGCCTGAAGGGCGTCACCAAGAGTTCGACCGACGATTCGTCGACGACTGAGTAATCATGGGGCGGCGCTCGTGTGAGTGCCGTCCGCACTATTGAGGAGGATTTGCAGATGACCAACGAAGAGCTGCAGAAGGAAATGATTGCGGCCATGAAGGCCAAGGACAAGGTTCGCCTGTCCATCATTCGCCAGGTCAAGGCCGAGGTGAAGAATATCGAGGTCAACGAGCGCCGCGATGTGACCGAGGAAGACGTCAACAGCATGATCAAGCGTTTGATTAAGCAGACGAGCGAGACGCTGGAGATGTCCATCAAGGCCGGCACCGACCAGGAGCGTACCGACAACCTGACCGAGCAGGTCAAGATTCTGGAGAGCTTGCTGCCCGCGCAGGTTTCGGGCGAGGAGCTCGAGGCTCTGATCGAGCAGGTTATCGCCGAGCTGGGCGCCACGTCCAAGAAGCAGATGGGCCAGGTCATGGGTGCCCTGGGCAAGGCCACCGGCGGCAACTTCGATAAGCCGGCCGCAGCAAAGATCGTCGGAGCCCGCCTCGCGTAGGGGCCGAGTGGCACACAGTTGAGGCTGAGGGGGCGTGGCCGTCATGGTCGCGCCCCTTTTTGCTGGGCTGGGCACTCATTGGGGACAGGCTTAAATGAGTGCCCAATGAGCAGGTACTCATTTAAGTCTGTCCCCAATGAGTGGGTGGAAGGTTGCGGGTTCTTTACGGGAATGTAGTGTGGGCTGCGGAAACGTGGTTCTTTCCGTACAATAGTTCAACTCGTGTAAACGCAGGGAAGGGACATTCATGGCAGACATGATCGAGATCAAGCATCTCAACAAGTACTTTGGCGACCTGCATGTGCTCAAAGATATCAATCTCACCGTCAAGCGCGGCGAGAAGCTCGTAATGATCGGGCCTTCCGGTTCGGGTAAGTCGACGCTCATCCGTTGCGTCGATTATCTGGAGGAGCCCACGTCGGGCGAGGTCGTCATCGACGGTACGCCGCTCACCAAAAAGAATCACCTGGAGATGGCTCGCAAGTATAGTTCCATGGTGTTTCAGCAGTTCAACCTGTATCCCAACATGACGGTGCTGGGCAACCTGACGCTCGCGCCCATCAAACTGCAAAAGAAGAGCAAGGAGGAGGCGACCGAGATCGCCATCGCTGCGCTCAAGCGCGTCGGCATGGCACATAAGGCCGGCGAGTATCCGCAGAATCTCTCGGGTGGTCAGCAGCAGCGCATCGCCATCGCCCGTGCCCTGTGCACCAAGCAGCCCATCATCCTGTTTGACGAGCCGACCTCGGCGCTCGACCCCGAGATGGTCCAGGAGGTTCTGGACGTTATGATTGAGCTCGCGCAGGAGGACATCACCATGATCTGCGTGACGCACGAGATGGGTTTTGCGCGTCAGGTGGCCGACCGCGTCATCTTTATGGAGGACGGCCGCATTCTGGAGGAGGGCACGCCCGAGCACTTCTTCGATAACCCCGAGAACCCGCGCTGCCGCGAGTTCCTGTCCAAGATTCTGCACTAGGCGCGGTGATGGACATGACGGACATGACGAGGGCGGCCGTGTCGCGCCGCCACTTTTTGCAGCTGGCGGGCGCCGGCATGCTTGCGCTGACGGGGACCGCGCTTACCGGTTGCGGCAACTCCGCCGGCGGCGAGGGTTCCGACAAGGGGTCCAAGCTTGCGGCCATCAAGTCGCGTGGCCATCTGAATGCCGGCGTTAAGAAGGACGTTCCCGGCTATGGCTATTACGACACCGCCAAGGGCCGCTTTGAGGGCATGGAAGTCGATTTGTGCTACCAGATCGCCGCTGCCGTCTTTGGCGTGAGCTACAAGGAGGCCCGCGCCCAGGAGCTTGTCGAGTTTACCGACGTAACGCCCAAGACACGCGGCCCGCTGATCGATAACGGCCAACTCGACGTGGTCGCGGCGACCTACACCATCACCGACGAGCGCAAGAAGAGCTGGGATTTCTCGACGCCGTACCGCACCGACTACGTGGGGCTCATGGTCAAGAAGCGTTCGGGCTTTACCTCGATTGAGGATCTGGACGGCAAGGTCATCGGCGTGAGCCAGGGTGCTACCACGCAGGGCCTGATCGAGCAGATGATCAAGGACAACGGCTTTAGCTGCAAGCCAGAGTTTAGGGCCTTTAGCGGCTATCCCATCATCAAGAGCTCGCTCGACGCCGGCAATATCGACGTCTTTGCCATGGACCGCTCCACGCTGGCCGGTTACATGAACGAGACCGTTGAGCTGCTGCAGCCCGAGGTCAAGTTTGGCGAGCAGGGCTACGGCGTGGCGACCAAGAAGGGCTGCGACCTTTCGGCCGTGGTCGATCAGGTGATTTGCGATCGCCTGGCCGACGGCTGGCTCGACCAAGAGGTCAAGACCTGGGGTCTTGTATAGGCGCATCGTCCAAGGAAGGAATCAAATGCTCGAAGGATTATTTGACGCCGACCGTTGGTCGACGACATTTCAAAATATGGGGCCCTTCTGGGAGGGCTTTGGCGTGACGCTGCAAGTGGTCGTTGCCGGTCTGCTGCTGTCGCTGGTGCTGGGCACGCTGCTGGGTGTGTTCTCTACCACCCGTTCGCGTGTGCTGCGTGCGATCAGCCGCGTGTACGTGGAGTTTTACCAGAACACCCCGTTGCCCGTGCAGGTGCTCTTTATGTACATGGCCGGTCCGCAGTTTTTGCAGGCCATAACCGGTGCCGACCAGCCGGTGCGCATCGCGCCGTTCGTGCTGGGCTTCTTGGGCGTGGGTCTGTATCACGCGGCCTACATTTCGGAGGTCATCCGCACTGGTATCGAGGCGGTTCCGCGCGGTCAGATGGAGGCGGCCCAGAGCCAGGGCTTCACCCGTGCGCAGGCGTACTGGTACATCGTACTGCCCCAGACATTCAAGATCATTCTGCCGCCGCTGTGCAACCAGGCGCTCAACCTGGTCAAGAATACGTCGGTGCTGGCGCTTGTGGCCGGCGGCGACCTTATGTACCGTTCCGACAACTTTGTGAGTCTGTACGGTTACCTGCAGGGATACATCGTCTGCTGCCTTATGTACTTCATCATCTGCTTTCCGCTCGCCATACTGGTGCAGTGGCTCGAGCGCCGCTCCAAGGAGCGTCCGCGCGGCGTGAGCCTGGCCGAGCTGGGGCTCGACAACGTAGAGGAGGCCTAGCGCATGGAAATCTTCAACGCGACCAACCTGCTCTACATTTGGGGCGGCTTTGTTAAGACGATCGAGATCTCGGCGCTGTCGATCTTTTTCTCGCTCATCTTTGGCACGGTACTGGCGCTCGTTAAAAGCTATGCGCCCCGCCCGTTCCGTATTTTGGTGAGCGCCTATATCGAGCTGTTCCGTTGCACGCCGAACCTGCTGTGGATCCTGTTTATCTACTTTACGGTGCAGGGTTTGGACATTGTGATTTCGACCATCGCCTTTACGCTGTTTACCAGCGCTGTTATGGCCGAGATTGTGCGCGGCGGCCTCAACTCGATTCCGCGCGGCCAGTTTGAGGCGGCGCAGAGCCAGGGCTTTGGCTTCTTTGCCACCATGCGCTACATCATTCTGCCGCAGACGTTTAAGACGATCATTCCGGCGCTGTTTAGCCAGTGCACAACTGTCATTAAGGACAGCTCGTATCTTTCGGGCATTAACGTGGCCGAACTCATGTACACGGCAAACGTCGTGATGGCCCACGCGATCGACCTGTCGCAGGTGCTTATGCTCTACGGCCTGGTTTTCGCGATGTACTTTGTGCTCAACTTTGGTATCTCGCTGCTGGTCCGAGCGTATCAACGTCGTATTGTGGCAGCGTAGAATGTGACAAAGGGACTGTCCCTTTATCACATAGAGAAAGGAATCGCGATGAGCGATCTGGAGAATAAGAAGAATCCTGTGGTCATTACCATCGCGCGCGACTTTGGCGCCGAGGGCCACGAGATTGGTCGTATCCTCGCCGATGAGCTGGGGATTCCGCTGTACGATAACGAGCTGCTGGTGCGTGCTTCGCTGCGCGCGGGTGAGTCGCTCGACAAGATGGCCGCCTACGACGAGCGCCTGGCCGTGGAGAACATGGCGTTTCTGCCCGACCGCTACGATGCGCGTTCGTACTCGGACAAGTTGTTCCAAAAGATGAGCCAGGTGATTTTGGATCTGGGTGAGACCGAGAGCTGCATTATCGAAGGCCGTCTGTCCGATTATCTGCTGCGCAACAACCCCAACCACATCGCCGTGCTGGTGACTGCGCCCTTTGAGGACCGCGTCGAGATCGTGCGCAAGAAGCGCGGTCTCAACAAAAAGAAGGGCGCCAAGCTGGTCAAGCAGCAGCAGAAGGCGCGCGAGGCGTTCTATAAGCGCTACAGTGCCGGAAAGTGGAAGATGACGAGCGGTAAAGACATCGTCGTCAACCGCGCCAAGCTGGGCCGCGAGGGCTGCAAAGATGTCATCGCCGCTGCCTACCGCTACAAGGTAGCGCAGCTCGAAGGCTAGCCGATCAATAACCACCACAAAGGGGACAAGCACCTTTGCGGTGGTTTTTGTTTTAGGCCGAGGGGAAGGCCTTGGTGAGACCGGCGCGCGTCTGCGTGTCGGTCTTTTGGTAGATGGAGCTCAGGTGGCGCTGTACCATGCGCATCGAGATACCGAGTTCCTCGGCAACCTGCTTGAGCGGGCGTTCATCCTGGGTCACGGCTATGAGCACGTCGACTTCGCGCGGGGTGAGAGCGTGGTTGGCGATGAAGGCCTGGCGTTGCTCCTCGATGGTGGGGGCGGCGAGTGCTTCTTCTGCCAGCTGCTCGCGCTCGCGCTCCCGCTCGGTTTGGGGCAGGCGGAACAGGCCCGCGGCTACAAACGCCGCGCAGGCGGCGACGAGCAAAACGAGCGCACCGATCATAATGAGGGCAACGTTATCCGAGGTCACGAGAGCAAGCGAGATGCCCGATGTGGTGAAAGCGCATACATTGTTGGCGGCGCGGCCCATGCCAGCCCAAAGGGCGGGCGCATGCATGTGCGGTGCCAGCTGTGTAAAGGTGGCGGTAAAGAACGTGACGAAAAAGCCCGAGCTCAGGTAAAAGACGACAAGGCCCAGGTTGGGATCGGCGCCGGCCTCCACGGCCAGGATGGAAATGGTCGAGAGCACGGCGATGCCGAGCATGACAAGTCCCATGTAGCGGCGCTCGGCAAGGTCAAAGATAAGACCGGCGGCAAGGCCGCTTGCCGCCAAAAAGAGGCGCGGCCAAGTCTGCACGGCAATGGTGCCGTGGGCGTTGGAGAGTGTGACCACGTTGTCGAGGGTGGAGAACAGACAGGCAAGAATCATGACGAGCGCGATGCTCCAGCATGCCTGCTTGGCGAGGGCATGAGAGGACTCAGCAAAGGGATTGATGGCGGGGCTGGAGCTCTCGGCAGCTTTTTGGGGAACGACGCTGAGGGCGGATATGGCGATAGTCGCTGCGCCAAGGACGATGAGCTCTGCGATACCGCCGCAATTGAGCAGGTTGACGGCGAACTGCATCAGGATGCCCGCGGCATAGGCTGCTCCCGCACCGGTGGCGAGCTTGGGATCGTCTTGAAACGCCAGTGAAAAGGCGTGGTGCGCAGCGGCGCCCAGCAGGCCGAGTCCGAGGAATGCGAGGCAGCCCAGAATCTCGAGGGCAAGCGAACCCGTGGGGGACTGGATCTGGGTCAATCCCAGGATGGCGATGGGAACGGCGGCGCTGACAACTGCCTGGGGCTGGCCTTTGCGTTGGGCGAGACCGAGCAGTGGTGCATATCCGATAAAGCCGAGCACGCTCGCACCCAGAATAAAGCCCTGTGCGATTACAACGCGTTCGGCACCGGCGAGCAGCCCGACGTTGACGTCGAAACGAAACTCGGCGGCAAGGAAGGCGAAGGTGAAGAGCGCGAGTGCCAGAAGCGCGTTGATTTTAGGCCTGCTCAGGTTCAAGGACGGTCCTTTGGGTGGACGAATAATCGTGTCCTCGATTGATGCGTTCCCGGGACGAGTGTGGCGATGGCGAAATCATATTGAATTAAACCGCAGGTAGAGGCCTAGGTTCACATCTACGAACCTAGGCATATGGAGTCATTTGGCACATCTTGGTGGTACAGGACCACCACAAAGGGGACAGGCACCTTTGTGGTGGTATGTCCCTACGACCAAGGAGGCCGTTATGAACGTAAGCCACTTTGACAAGCAAGCTCAACGTGAGTCCACCTGCTCGCTGGTTCACGGTACCTGGCGTTGTGTGGGTGCCAAAATAGCTTGCGCCGGCGCGTGTGCGCTTATGGTCGGTCAGTTGCTGCTGCCGAGCGTGGCGCTGGCGACGGAATGCGCCGATCCCGCCGCTGGGACGGATGAGGTTGCCGCGGCTCCGGTGACGCCGACGGTTGCGGAGGATACGGCTGCAACGACCGCGCCAGCTGCTTCGACCGCGCCTGCAACCGATGCTGCTCCGGCGGCGCAAGCCACCGTTGAGCCTCAGCAGACAATCCCAGCCGATGCCGCCAATGAGCCTAGCGGTGCTGCGCTCGCTGGGCAAAACGCTTCTGGCGACGACAACGCCGCCATGCCGGCGAGCAACGCCATCATGCCCTGTGGCGTGACCGATGTGACAGGCGGGGGCGGCGTTAGGGTCAATACGACCGTGGTCGATCATTATACGAACTGCGAGCTTTCGGACAACATCACGCTCGAAAAGGGCCAGTCGTATACCCATGATTTTCCCGATGTTGAGGGTGGCATTCCAGAAGCGCTTGCGAGCGAAGTTGTCGAGGTTAAGTACTACAGGGCCGATGCCGCTTCGGGCACTCTGGTCGAAGTTCAGGATGCGTCCATGTCCGACGTGACGGCTCGCTTCGAACCCGTTGGCAATCACATGAGGCTGACGCTGACCTTTACGGGTGGCGCGGCAGGCGGCTCGTATCGACTCACGCGCAATGAGGCTCTCTATATTGGCTCGGCACTGGAGTATACCGGAACTGACTATGAAGGCAGCTCGACTATCCTCAACGAAACCAGGTACGATTATTACCTCCGCTACGCCATCAATAGCGAAATTACGCTCGTTGCGTCAGAAAACGAAGCCCTCCATAACCTGAACGTCAACGACGTGAAGACCAACTACGCGCCCGGCGAGGCGCCCCGCGCGACCGCGACGATTCCCGCTGCTGACGCCGACAAGTACGAGATCGCCTACGAGTGATGGGAGGAGATGGATGGCAGCGACCCCGCGGAGCTCACGCCCGTTGCCTTCTGGTATTCCGACCCCGCCAAGTATCCGACGGGCGCGAGGAGGATCGAACACTTCGAAGAGGGCAAGTTCTACATGTATTCCGTCGAGCTGAGGCTCAAGGGCGACAATACCGTGGGCAATGACTGCATGATGTACGTCAACGGCCATTGGACGCACCACATCAAGACCGTCAACGGCGTCTTCGCGCCAAACGCTGACAATATGCTGTGCGAGCAGCCGATCGACGAATGGCGGGCCATCGACGTTATCGAGATCAACGGCGCCACGACCACCTTCAAGGCAGGCGATAAGCCGGTCTTTACGGCGAATGTTCCGACGGGCTCCAACTTCCTTCCTCAGTGTGAGTACTGGACGGGTAGCGACGGCAGCGAAGTGAACTCTCAGGAGTTCTGGGATCAGAACATCACGAACCACATCGACGCCTTTAAGCCTGGCGTGACCTATCGCTACGGTATCTACCTCAAGCCCGCGCGCGGATTCTACTTTACGCCCAACACCAAGCTGGTGATCAACGGCCAGGAGTGCGGCTACCAGATGGGCGAAGCGAGTGTAGTTGATCCCGAGAGCGGCTGTATCTTCACTCTGTGGCTCAACACCGATTTGACCTTTACGCCTGAAGCCACGCCGACTCCCGATCCGCAGCCTACGCCGGATCCCAATCCGACGCCGCAGCCCGAGGTCAAGCCCGAAACCAAGCCTGAGACGAAACCCGAGACCAAACCCGCGGCTAAGCCGGCCACGACAACCGCCACGACCAAGACGGTTGAGAAAGCCGCGCCGACCAAGAAGGGCGATGCTGTCCTGGCTACCACGGGAGATACCACCGTAATGACGGTCACCGCCCTAGGTGTCGCTGGCGCAACCGTTGCCGCTGCCGGCATCGCCGCAACCAAGCGCCGCAAGCGTTAGGTTTTGGCGGCGGCGCCCATCCTCGGCTTTAGCAAAATCTCAATCTGTAACACCAAGCCAGTCAAAACGGCTCTAGATGTTACAGATTGAGATGAACCGAATGGCCGCCAACCTAACGTCTCGATCTGTAACACGTAGCGGGGAATTTGGTCTCTAACTGTTACAGATTGAGACAAAGCGGGGGCGGCTGGAGCAATATCTCGATCTGTAACAACTACAAGGCTCAACAGGGCCTAACTGTTACAGATCGAGACAAACA
>URTZ01000056.1 GCA_900550825.1 uncultured Collinsella sp.
AAAAACCTTGATTTTCCAGTGTTTTCAAAAGTATCGTTATCTAACGTCAGCTTTAGGTGGTCCGGCGTTTGCCCCGTTTTGCTGGGGATGTTTGTCGTTCGGTGCTCTTACTGGCCAATCCAGTGTTGCGCATAGCTCTTAATGTCCTCGGTAAAACCGTCAAGGTCGTCGAGGGCGATCACGCTGTCGATAAGCAAATTGGCTATCTCGCGGTGCATTGTGCTGCGGCGAATGTCGTTTGCAATTACGCCTGAGGACAGCTTGTCTCTATTGAGGCGCTCTTCTATTGCCCAAAATCTACTGGACGCTTCGCTGTCGCCGTTCAGCATCTCAACGTACTGGCCGATGAGCTTTTCCATATAACGTTCTTGCCATTGAGGAAGCATTTTCTTAAACAGCTTCCAGTCGCTTTCGGTTACGTCGCGCATATGTTCTCCGCTCGTCAAACGGGCTTTCCATTTGCCTTTCATTCTATTTGGTTTTCGCTCGCAGGTGCGGATGAGAGGCTCTCTTTAGCCTTCGAGATTGGGCTTGAATGGGTCGTATGCCACAAAACGGGCCTATCTACTACGTTTAATTTGATACCGTCAACCATGCCGGGAAAACGAAAAATAAAACCGCAGGTAGAAGGCCTGTCGATTTTCGAAAAAGGCGGTCATGGTTGGCCCCATCGAGTTAAACGTAGTAGATAGGCCCTTTTCGTGGCGGACCATCAAACGAACGCCGACGCTTGTGCTGTAGCCGCTCCGACCATTCGTAAGTTGCGGTGGAATAGTTCCTAAACTCGACTACTCAAGGCTAAAACCGGAGCTATATCACCGCAACTTAGGGGGGATGGGCGGGGGAGTACTAGTTGGGTGCTGCTGTCGGGCTGGGATGGTTTAGGCTCGCTCGCGATGCTTCCATTGTTTGCGGCACCAGCGCATGAGTGCTTTTACGACCGGGATGGTGATGAGGATTACCCAGGCGGGATGGGGTTGTTCCAGGCAGAGCCACATGTAGAGGAACCATGCCTCGGCACTGACTGAATAGACGACATCGATCAGCTTAGATAAGTGGCGTTGGTCGATAAAGTCGCCAAATGCGTAGTAGACGGGAATCAAAAAGACGAGGAAGAGTCCCGCAGCCCATGTGCCGTAGACAATGCCGAGCACCAGATAGGCGAGGGCGACAAGCGCGGGGAAGGGGAATTTGTTCCATGTACGTCCGACCTTGGTGTGGAAATGCTTGCCATGATGGTCGAGCTTGTCGTGTGCTTCCTTCCAGCTGGAGAACGTCTCGCCGTCGATGGTGACGGTGCCGTCGTCATCGGTATGCACGCTATGTCCATCGTCCTCAAGCGTATCGACATGCACGCCGTCCGGCCCCACATGCACCTCTTCGCCCTTGCGCTCGTTGGTCACATGGATGCCGTTCCAGCCAACATGGACTTCCTCGCCTTTATTGGGATCAATGACGTGGATGCCGCGCGCGAGGGAAATATCGACAAGTGGTTTGTCGCCGCAATCGGCGTGCTCGGCAGAATCTTCGGCCTCTTTAGCCTCATCCACCGTTTCGGTGCTGCCGTCCTCTGAGCTATCGGCATCGCTAGCCGCTTCCCCATACAACAACTCATCCAGCGACACGCCATACAGCGCGGCGAGCGCAATGAGGTTATCGGTATCGGGTGAGGACTCGCTGCGTTCCCATTTACTGACAGCCTGACGACTCACACCCAGCTGGGCGGCAAGCGCCTCCTGAGAAAGCCCGGCAGCCTTGCGGCGATCAACGAGCCGCTGCGCCATCGCAAGATCCATGGCAGTTCCTTTCGTTTGATGGTCGAATCGAATGAGCCGAGTATGCCGAGAACAACCGGTAGCGACCACCATCTCTAGTTAGAATCTGCTCCAACCCTACCGCAACTACCGGTAGCAACCCCTAACGACCAGCCATTTCAGGACAAATGTCAGTGCAAGTAGCAGCCAAGAGCCCCCACTCAGTAAGTTGCGGTGGAATAGTTCCTAGATTCAGCCATTTGAGGGCTAAGCAGGAACTATTTCACCGCAACTGAATTTCAGACCAGGCACCCGCAGCAAGAAGACGAATAGCCTCGGCGAGTATGTAAACGCAGGGCCCTCCGGCCCCGCCCGACGATTTCGATTGGCGACCTTTGACGGAGTCAAGGGAGGAGCCAAATCGGAATACGTCGGGCGGGGCCGGAGGGCCCGATGGGATGGATTTCGGCCGAGGCTATTCGTCGCCGAAGCTGATGCCCAGCGCTTTGGCCTCGCGCACCAGGTCGCTCTGGGGGTCGACATACTTGAGCTTGCCGGCGACATCCTCGAGCGGCATGTGGCACATCTTGCCGTCGCGCAGGGCAATCATGTAGCCAAACTCGCCGCGTAGGCAGCCAAGCGCGGCTTCGACGCCGCACTGGGTCGCAAAGATGCGGTCCTGGGCGTCGGGCTGACCGCCGCGCTGCGTGTGGCCGGGGATGGCGACGCGGGTCTCGCGACCGGTCTTGGCCTCGATCTCCTTGGCGATGTCGTAGACGATCGACGGGCTCGTACGCTCGGCGAGCTTCTTCTTGTACTCCTTCTTGGACAGCGCCGCGTCTTCCTTGGAGATAGCGCCCTCGGCGACGGCCACGATGGTAAAGCGGCTGCCAGTCTCCATGCGATGCTCGATGGTCTTGATGACCTGGTCCATGTCGTAGGGGATCTCGGGAATCAGGATGACGTCCGCGCCGCCCGCAACGCCGGCGTACAGCGGGATCCAGCCAACCTTGTGCCCCATGATCTCGATAACGAACACGCGGCCGTGGCTCGAGGCGGTGGTGTGGATGTCGTCGATGCACTTGGTGGCGACGTCGATGGCGCTCGTAAAGCCAAAGGTCATCTCGGTGCCCCAGGTGTCGTTATCGATGGTCTTGGGCAGAGCGATAACGTTGAGGCCCTCTTCGCGCAGGCGGTTGGCGGTCTTGGTGGAGCCGTTGCCGCCCAGCATAAACAGGCAGTCGAGCTGCAGCTTGTGATAGGTGTGGACCATCGCCGGCACCTTCTCGACGCCGTCGGCCTCGGGAGTGTCCAGACGCTTGAACGGCGTGCGGCTCGTGCCAAGGATGGTGCCGCCGCGGGTGAGGATGCCGCTAAAATCGGCGGGCGTCATGACGCGGAACCTGCTGTAGATAAGGCCTTGGTAGCCGTCCTCAAAACCGTAGATCTCGATAGGTTCTTCGCTATTGGTCATGAGCGTTTTGACGATGCCGCGCATGGTGGCGTTGAGCGCTTGGCAGTCGCCGCCACTAGTAAGAAGACCAATCCTAAGCATGATGAATCCTTCCGGGCAAGTTATAACATGCGCATAAGTTTACCCCCGCACACTGTTGATGCGGAGGTAAAACGTGTTAGCTCAGATGTATAGAAATGTAAGTAACGTCAGGCGAGCGTAAGGTCGATGGGCCTGGCTCCTTAAAGCGCGAAGGCGTCGACGTCGCCCCAGTGACGGCGCAGCGTGATGGCAGCAGCGGGCTCGGTATTGTCAAAGACGACCGACCATTGCGTGTTGCTGGTGATGTCTTCCGGATTGGGCTCTTGCGCCGCAGCGCGTAGGGCTTTCCAAGCGACTGCCTCGTCTTGGGCGCCGGCATGGGCGTCGAGGACATCGGCGATGGCGACGGCGCGCTCTTTACCATGGCCCAGCTCGCCATTCTTTTGGTTGGGCAGCACTTCGTCACCATAGCAGGCGTAGAAGTTCGTAACCTGGCGTACGGGAGTCGCTTTGAAAGCGCGGTCCGGATCGTGCGGATCCCACTCTACTACGCGCGCGTCACCGGCGGCGTCGTTGATAAAGAAGTGATAATCGCGTCCGGCCATGGCGTGCATGTCGTAGGCGGAAAGCAGGTCTACGGCCTCCTGCGTGGTAGCCGCGCGGTCGAGCACAAGGCGGATGGCGAGCGAAGTGTTGATGACGGGGCGTTGCGTGTCCTGGTCACAGGGCTTGGAATCCAGGGTGAGTACGGCAATGGACACGCCGCATTCGTTAACACCGTCGAGCTGGGCAAACGGGCCCATGAGCGCGGCGGCGCGTCCGGCGACGGAGTCAAGCGGAGTGTTATCGCCCAGGTTGTTAAGGGCCGCAAAGCCGATGGAGGCATAGCCGTCGCGCGGGTGATTGCGCACCAGCAGCGCCGAGGTGTCGTCCTTAAAGTCGTAATTGCGACCGGTGCGCACGCGGCCTTCGGCATCTACGGCGGCAAAGGCGCTGCAGGCAAACTGGGGCGCCTGGACATGTGCCGGCACGCCGGGCAACACCTGCGCCACCACAGCATCGATGTAGGCCTGATCGTCGCGCACGCCAGCGGCGATGATGCGGTCGAGGTCGTAGTCGTAAGCGATGTCGATTGCGTACAGGTCATAGCCATCCGCGTAGCCGGTCAAGCGTTTGAGCGACGCGGCGGACTTGATTTGCTTGCGGTAAACGATGCCGGCGGCAGCGGCAAGGCCGACGGCGACTCCCGCGACACCGCAGGCGATAGCAATGTTACGTGGCTTCATGACGGCTCCTCTCGTCCTGTTAGCGCAATTGTCGCAAAGGGAGCGCGGGCATGATGGCTCAACTTGGTGAGCGGCGCGGAATTAAGCACGGAATGAAGAGTGCGGCGCTGGCGTGGCGGGGTATGCTGGAGGGGACCATCAACCCAGCGAAAGGGGAGAGCATGACGGATCAAGAAACGCCCGAGCGCGTGCACGTGACGGCTGACGATATCGAGGCCGCCAACGACCTTGTCGACTTTATCGAGGCATGCCCCAGCATGTTCCATACGGCGGCGACCATTATGGCCGAGCTCGACGAGGCGGGCTTTACCTACCTGCCCGAGAACGCGGCATGGGATATCGAGCCGGGCGGGCGTTATTACACGCAGCGCAATACCTCGAGCGTCATCGCCTTTAAGGTGGGCGAGGACCTGGCCGCGACGTGGGGCGAGGACGGCGTTGCCGGCGACTATCATTTTCAGCTCACGGCGTCGCACAGCGATTCGCCGACGTTTAAGGTTAAGGCCGTGCCCGAGCTCGACGGCGCAGGCGAGACGCTGCGCCTGAACACCGAGGCCTACGGCGGCATGATCGACTACACCTGGTTCGATCGTCCACTGGCGCTCGCGGGCCGCGTGCTGGTGCGCGAGGGCGACCGTATCGAGAGCCGTCTGCTTGCCACCGAGCGCGAGGTCGCTATTATCCCGAGCCTTGCTATCCACATGAACCGCGGCGTTAACGAGGGCTTTGCTCCCAACCGAGCCGTTGACCTTTGCCCGCTTATCAGCACCGGCGAGCTTAAGCAGGGTGACTTCGATGCCCTGGTCGCCGAAGAGCTGGATGTTGAGCTCGAGCAGATCCTGGGTCGCGACCTGTTCCTGGTCAATCGTCAGGATGCACGCATCTGGGGCTGGGCCGACGAGTTTATCTCGACGCCCAAGCTTGACGACCTGGCCTGCGCCTATACCTCGCTACAGGCATTTTTGGGCGCCGAGAACGCGCACGACGTTTCGGTCTTCTGCTGCTTTGATAACGAGGAGGTTGGCTCCGAGACCAAGCAGGGCGCCATGTCGACGTTCTTGGCCGACGCGCTGCGCCGCATTAACGGTTCGCTGGGTTTTGACGACGAGTCGTACCACCGTGCGCTTGCCGCCTCGATGCTCGTGAGCTGCGACAATGCACATGCCGTGCACCCCAACCACGCCGAGAAGTGCGATGCACGCAACCAGGTTGTGCTCAACGGCGGCATCGTCATCAAGGAGGCTGCCAACCAGCACTACTGCACCGACGCCTTTAGCCGCGCGGTGTTCCAGGCTATTTGCGATGACGCCGACGTGCCCACGCAGGCCTTCGCCAACAAGAGTGATATGGCGGGTGGCTCCACGCTCGGCAACCTGTCGAACATGCAGGCGAGCATGCATGCCGTGGACGTGGGCCTGCCGCAGCTGGCCATGCATTCGAGCTACGAGACCGGCGGCGTACGCGACGTGATGTACGCCATCCGCGCTCTCACCGCCTTCTACGAGCGAAACCTAACCATCAACGGCGCCGAAAGCGTGGAGCTCTAAATGCGAGCCGAAGAAATGAAGGCCGAGCGTGGGGCTCAGCTTATTGATCGGGGTTTACAGCTGTTCGTCGCCGCTTGCCATGAGTCAGGGGTCGACGTGTCCAAGGCGCGACCAACAAGTGCTGAAGAACTCAAGCGTAACGCCTATTCGGACCGCTATGACGAGGAGACGGACTGGCTCTAATAAGCGAAGTGTCGAAAACGCTAGATGTATGTTTGATATCACTTTGGCGAGAGTGTTGCAGACAGAACTACCGGTATAGCGCAAGCCAACCTGACTCCATTGCGCCAAACCTACCAAAAAGGGACAGGTTCATTTTGGCAGGTTTTATCTGGACAAATGCCGCAATGCCAACAGCTGGACAGAATTGTTAACACACCGCGGGTTGAGCAAACGTCAGCGAGCGACGTCCAGAGCGAACAAGTTGGCATGAAAAAGGCAAGGCATAGACCTTCTGGTCATGCCTTGCCTTTTGAATGACAAATTGTCGCTCTGGGCGGCGCGCAGCGTCGACCGGTTACGGCGTTTGGTAAAACGCCGTAACTACTCCTGAGCTCCGTACTTCTCGTAGTAGGCGTCGATGGCAGTCTTGAGTTCGTCATCGATGACGACCTTGCCGTCGATCTCGTGGTTGTAGAGGGTCTCGACGACCTCGGCCATGGAAACAATGCTCGCGACGGGGAAACCGTACTTTGCCTCGATCTCCTTCTGCGCGGTGGTCACGCCGCCCTTGCCGACCTCCATGCGGTTGAGGGACACGATGAGGCCCTTGATTTCGACGTCGGCAGCAGCCTTAACCTTGGGATAGGTCTCGTCGATGGACTTGCCGCTGGTGGTAACGTCCTCGACCATGACCACGCGATCGCCGTCCTGCGGCTCATAGCCCAACAGGTTGCCCTTATCGGCACCGTGGTCCTTGGCCTCCTTGCGGTCGCAGCAGTACTTGACCTCCTTGCCGTACAGCTCGTGGTAGGCAATTGCGGTCACGACGGCCAGCGGAATACCCTTGTAGGCCGGTCCAAACAGGACATCAAAGTCGTCGCCAAAGTTATCGTGAATGGCCTGGGCGTAATACTCGCCCAGCTTCTTGAGCTGATAGCCCGTCACATAAGCGCCGGCGTTCATAAAGAACGGGGACTGACGGCCGCTCTTGAGCGTAAAGCTGCCGAACTTAAGAACGTCGGACTCGACCATGAACTTGATGAACTCTTGCTTGTAAGCCTCCATGCGGGCTCCTCTCGTAATCGCGTACGTGCTTCCAGTTTAGCGCAGGCGAAGCGTCGATGCGGGT
The DNA here is from genome assembly GCA_900550825.1 of uncultured Collinsella sp. Lineage (GTDB taxonomy): Bacteria > Actinomycetota > Coriobacteriia > Coriobacteriales > Coriobacteriaceae > Collinsella. Next base: position 7,374 of record URTZ01000056.1, read on the forward strand.
ACGCTTTGAGGCCACGGCATTCTGTAAAGGCTTTGTCAGGGGCAACGGTTTTCCGAACAATGGGGTTGACACGGCGAACCCCCTCATCAAGAATACGGGCGGATTGAAACGGGTACGAGATACCCAAAGCGCGCCGCGCCCGTCCATAAGGAGGTGTGCCATGGAAGGCAGTCATAGTCGAAAAACCTGCATGTCGCCCTCGGCACGCCGCGAGGACTCCGTATTCGCATAAGCGCCACCAACCGATTGTCAAAACCACCACAAAGGTGCCTGTCCCCTTTGTGGTGGTTCGTGAGCATGACGTGAGCGACATCTAGGTTTTTTGCAACTCAATACGACACGTACGCTAACTCCCTTCAACAAGGAGGACCCTATGCTGATGCTCAAAACCGCCACGGTACTCGAAGCCATCTCCAAGCGCCGCCGCGCGGAGCGCCCTGCCGCTCACACCGGCCTGTCCAAGAACACCATATTCGCCACCACCCATAGTGCCGATGACGCTCTCGTACTGCTTGGCGCCACGGCAAACGGCCTCACCGCCGAGCAGGCAGCCGAGCGCCTGGACGCCTCCGGCCCCAACACCATCGAGGCAACGACCAAAACGCTCGCCCGCCGCGTCGCCGACGCGTTCATCGATCCCTTCGCCGGTATCCTCGCCGCGCTCGCGCTGGTCTCGCTCTACATCGACGTGCTCGCCGTGCCCGAGCCGCAGCGCGACCCCTCCACGGTCATCGTCATCGGCATCATGCTGCTGGTATCGGGCGGCATGAAGTTTATCCAGGAAGCCCGCAGCGGCAATGCGGCAGAGGCTCTCAAGGACCTGGTGTCCAACACTTGCACCGCCCTGCGCGACGGTGAGCGCCTCGAGATCCCCTTCGACGAGCTCGTTCCCGGCGATGTAATCCGCCTCTCTGCCGGCGATATGGTGCCGGCCGACGCCCGCATCGTCACCGCGCGCGACCTGTTTGTGATCGAGTCCGCGCTCACCGGCGAGAGCGAGGCCGTCGAGAAGACCGCTGCCACCACCGTCGTCGATGGTGCCGGCGGCTCTGCGCTGCCGCTCTCTGCCTGCAAGAACATCGTCTTTACCGGCACCTCCGTGCAAAACGGCACCGCCATGGCGCTTGTCGTTGCCACCGGCTCGGACACCTACCTGGGCGGCATCGCCAAGATGCTCAACGGGCGCGGCGAGAAGAGCGCGTTTGACCGCGGCGTCTCGAGCGTCTCCATGTTGCTCGTACGCCTCATGCTCGTTATGGCGCCGGCCGTCTTTGCCATCAACGCCGCCACCAAGGGCAACGTCATCGACGCGCTGCTGTTCGCCACGAGCGTGGCCGTGGGCATCACGCCGCAAATGCTTCCCGTCATCGTGACCACGAGTCTGTCGCAGGGAGCCAAGGACCTCGCCCGCCGCCAGGTCATCGTCAAGGAACTGTCTGCGATCCAAAACCTCGGCGCCATGGACGTGCTGTGCTGCGACAAGACCGGCACCCTCACCGAGGACCGCATCGTGCTCGAGCGCTACCTCAACACCGATGGCAATGAGGACGCACGTGTGCTGCGCCATGCGTTTTTGAACAGCTTCTTCCAGACCGGCCTCAAAAACCTTATCGACCTGGCCGTAATCGACCGTGCCGATGTAACGCCCTCGGTCGTCGCGCCCGATTCCATGCTGGGCCAGAGCCTGCGCGACCGCTACACCAAGGTCGACGAGGTGCCCTTCGATTTCTCGCGCCGTCGCCTGAGCGTAGTTGTAGCCGACGCCCAAGGCAAAACCCAGATGGTCACCAAGGGCGCTGCCGAAGAGATGCTCGAAATCTGCTCCTTTGTCGAAGTCGATGGCATCGCCCAACCGCTCACCGACGAGAAGCTCGCCCAGATTCGCAAGCAGGTGGCAGGACTCAATGCCGAGGGCCTGCGCGTGATCGCCGTGGCACAGAAGACCAATCCGCGCTGCGTGGGCGAGTTTGGCATCGCCGACGAGTACGACATGGTGCTGATGGGCTTTTTGGCCTTCCTCGATCCGCCCAAAGCAAGTGCCGCGGGCGCCGTCGCCACCCTCGAGGCCAAGGGCGTGGCGGTCAAGGTCCTGACCGGCGACAACGACCGCGTCGCCGCCACCGTCTGCGAGCAAATCGGCATCGACGCGAGCAACGTCTTGCTAGGCTCCGAAATCGATGCGCTCGATGACGCCGAACTTGCCGAGCGCGCCAAGAAAACTCACCTCTTCGCCAAGCTCTCGCCGCTGCAGAAGGCGCGCTTGGTACGCGTCATGCGCGAACTGCTCGGCCACACCGTGGGCTTTATGGGCGACGGCATCAACGACGCCGCCGCCATGCGTGCGAGCGATTGCGGCATCTCGGTCGATTCGGCCGTTGACATCGCCAAGGAATCCGCCGACATCATCTTGCTTCAGAAGGACCTGGGCGTGCTCGAGCGCGGCATCATCGAAGGCCGCCGCACCTACGGCAACCTGCTCAAGTACCTCAAGACCACGGTGAGCTCCAACTTTGGCAACGTGCTGTCCGTGACCGTCGCGAGCCTGTTCCTGCCGTTTTTGCCCATGAGCGCCCTGCAGCTGGTGCTGCTGTCTCTGGTTTACGAGATCGTGTGCATTGCGCTGCCATGGGACACCGTCGATGACGCCTGGACCGCCTGCCCGCGCGCCTGGGACGCCGCGTCCATCAAGGGCTTTATGCTCGAGCTGGGCCCCGTGAGCTCGCTGTTTGACATCGTGACCTTCGCCGCGCTCTTCTTTGTGGTGTGCCCCGCCGCCGTGGGCGCGAGCTGGGCCGAGCTTGCCGCCGCGGGCAATGTTGCCGGCATGGCAACCTTTGCGGCGATTTTCCAGAGCGGCTGGTTTGTCGAGTCCATGTGGTCGCAGACGCTCGTGATCCACATGTTGCGCTCCCCGCGCCTGCCGAGCTCGCGCGACCACGCCGCGCCTGCGCTGTGCGTGCTCACCGTGCTGGGCCTGGCACTTGTCACCTGGCTGCCGGCAAGCCCCATCGCCGACGCGCTGGGCCTCATGACGCTACCCGCAATCTTTTTCGCACTGCTCATCGGCATCGTTGCCGCCTACATCGCGCTCACTCAACTGGCAAAGCGCCGCTACATCGCCCGCCACGGCGAGCTGCTGTAGCAAGTAGGCGGAAAACACCCTGCCAGCTGCCGTTGCCACTACCACAGCTGCCAACGCCGCTGCCGTTGCCTCTGCCGCCGCCGCAGTCTATCCCCCCAGCAGTTGCGGTGAAATAGTTCCTGTTTGGGGGTGCGGACGATTTCTTGGACCGCGCCTAGGCGTATCCAAGCTTCCTGCGGT
>URTZ01000057.1 GCA_900550825.1 uncultured Collinsella sp.
CGCCGTCCGATAGGCGCTCCGGGAGCAGCATCAGGTCGACATCGCAGCAGCACGGCGGGAACAGGCAGCTCAAGAACCTGCTCATATTCAGCTGCAACTCCCTCATCGGCACGGACAACAGGTTCGGGAGGTACTACGGGGAGTGCAGGGCGAGGGGGATGAGGCACAGCAAGGCGCTGAAGGCGGTCGCGAGGAAGAGGCTCAAGGTCATCTACGCGATCATGCGCGACGCCGTCCCGTACGCGGCCTAGCGGGCGGCGGGATCAACCGAAGGGGAAGCGGGGGCGCCGGGCGCCCGGATGCGTCATGCCGAAATGGCGCGAAGCACGCGGTTGACAAAACTATAGAGACACGTCCCAAATTGACTACTCACCTTGATACCTCTTCGCGGAAAACGCGTCCCGGAATATCGGCTCAGACTGGGACGTAGTTTCCGGATGACGCCTCAAGCGGAAAGTTCATCCCAGAATCCCGCGCTCAAAACGGGACACGCCTTCCGCTCCGCCTCCTCAACTCCAAAACCTGTGCGCCCACCATCATAAAACTGGGTAGAAGAGAGCCAAAACGCAATCGCAGGAGGTCAACATGACTGCAGAAGATAAGGCAAAGAACGCCGGCAAGGTCGCGCTCGTCTTGGAGGGCGGTAGTTTTCGCGGGCAATTTACCGCAGGCGTGCTCGACGTTCTCATGGAGGCTGGCGTCGAGATTCCGGCGGTATATGGCGTATCGGCCGGCGCCCTCAACGGCGTGAACTACAAGTCGCACCAGATCGGCCGTGCCAACCGCATCAACCTGGCTTTCTGCAACGACAGCCGCTTCATGGGTGCCGCATCGTTTGCGTCCACGGGCTCCATTGTAGGTTACGACTTTATCTTCAACGATGTTCAGGACCGCCTGGATCCTTTTGACAGCGAGACGTTCGACGCGAGCCCCATCGAGATGTACGCCGTTGCGACGGACATGTTGTTTGGAACCGCCACGTACCTGCCGGTCAAAAGCGCCGTACTTGACCTCGACGCTGTGCGCGCATCGACCTCGTTGCCGCTGGTGACACCGCCGGTCGAGATAGACGGGCACAAATACGTCGACGGCGGCGTGGCCGATTCGGTTCCTATCGAGCATGTGCTCGAGGAGGCGGGCTTCGACCGTGCGGTTGTCATTGTCACGCAGGACCGTTCGTATGAGAAAAAGCCCTACGAGTTTATGCCAGCCGCACGCGCTCGCTATGCCGACTACCCCTACCTGCTCGAGGCCATCGAGACGCGCCACGACCGCTATAACATCCAGCGCATGCATCTGTGGAAGTATGAACGCGAGGGCCGCGCGCTGGTCGTTGCTCCGCAAAAGCCGGTCGAGGTCGGCCATGTTGAGCACGATTCGGCAAAGCTCCTCGACCTGTATATCCAGGGCCGCCAGGAGGCAAAGCGCCTACTGAGTGATATCGAGGCATTTGTCGAGCGCTAGTGTCGCGACGTCATGACCCATGGATGACATGTGCAGAAACTCTGGTCGGAGCCAAAATACCTGTTGACTCGGGCGGCGAGCGGGGTAATATGGACGGGTTACTTGCAGAGCCCCGTGAATCTCTGTAACAACACGTACTGTACATGGAGGAGTCTAAGTGATTTCGAAATCGACTCACTACGCCAAGCAGGGCGAGGTCCAGCGCAACTGGGTTCTCGTCGACGCCGATGGTGCTGTCCTGGGCCGTCTTGCCACCCAGATCGCAATGATCCTGCGCGGTAAGAACAAGCCCCAGTTCACGCCCAACAGCGACTGCGGCGACTTCGTTGTCGTCATCAACGCCGATAAGGTCCAGCTTACCGGCAACAAGGCCGACACGAAGACCTATTATCGCCACAGCGGCTACAACGGCGGCCTCAAGGCTGAGAGCTTCCGCCAGGCTATGGAGAAGCACCCGGAGAAGGTCATCGAGCGCGCCGTTCGCGGTATGCTGCCCAAGACCACCCTCGGCCGTGCCCAGATGACCAAGCTTAAGGTCTACGCTGGTGCCGAGCATCCGCATGCTGCCCAGAACCCCACGAAGATTGAGCTGGAGGCTTAAAGATGGCTGAGAACACCGTTGTCTACCAGGGTACCGGTCGTCGTAAGAACGCCGTCGCCCGCGTCCGTCTCGTCCCCGGCACCGGCAAGGTGACCATCAACAAGCGTGACGCCGAGCAGTATTTCGGCCGTCATCAGCTCGTTGAGAACGCCCTTGCTCCCTTCAAGGTGACCGACACCGCCGGTCAGTTCGACGTTATCGCTCTGTGCGATGGCGGCGGCATCTCCGGTCAGTCCGGCGCTCTGCGCCTGGGCATCGCTCGCGCTCTTCTGAACGCTGGCGACTACCGTGCTGACCTCAAGAAGGCCGGTTTCCTTACGCGCGATGCTCGCGTGGTCGAGCGCAAGAAGTACGGCCTCAAGAAGGCCCGCCGCGCTCCCCAGTTCTCCAAGCGCTAAGGTTTTATCTCCTTTCGAGATACAATGTACAAGCGGGGCCTGCCGATTCCTCGGCGGGTCCCGCTTTTCTTTTTCGACTAGGGTGGGCGGTTGCATATCGCCTGCTAGGGAAGGAGCGATCCTATGCCCCAGAACATCTTCGGTACCGACGGCGTCCGTGGCGTCGCCAATGCCGACCTCTCGTGCGACCTCGCGTTTCGCCTGGGCCGCGCGGCGACCAAGTTCCTTGGTCCGGATATCTGCATCGGCCGCGATACGCGTCTTTCGGGCACCATGCTCGAGAGTGCTCTGACCGCCGGCATTATGGCCGAGGGCGGCCGCCCGCACTGCTGCGGCGTCATCCCTACGCCTGCCGTGGCGCTGCTCACCGTCCAAAACGAGCTCGACGGCGGCATCGTTATCTCCGCTTCGCACAATCCGCCGGAGTTCAACGGCATCAAGTTCTTTAGTCGCAAGGGTATGAAGCTTCCCGATGCTGTCGAGGAAGAGATCAGCGCCTGGGTCATGTCCGAGGAAGCCATGGCTGCCGACACGCTGCCGACCGGTGCCGGCGTGGGCCACATTATCAAGATGAAGGACGCCCGCAAGGCATATGTCGATCATGCCATCGATACGCTCGATGGCCTGAGGCTCGATGGCCTGGTCGTTGCCGTCGACTGCGGTCACGGTGCTTCCTGCCAGACTACGCCCGCCGCGCTGCAGCGCCTGGGTGCCACGGTCCATGCCATCAACACCGATTACTGCGGCACTGACATTAACGTTGAGTGCGGCTCTACGCACCTCGAGCCCCTGCGCGAGCTCGTGCTGCGCACCCATGCTGACATCGGTCTGGCCCACGACGGCGACGCCGACCGCGTACTGTTCGTGGACAGCGAGGGCAATGAGATCGACGGTGACTACATCCTGGCTATCTGCGGTTCTGACCTCGCCGCTCGCGGCAAGCTCGCCAACTCCGAGATCGTCTCGACCGTCATGTGCAACCTGGGCTTCTCCATCGCTATGAAGGAGCAGGGCTTCGAGATGGTCCAGACCGCCGTGGGCGACCGCTACGTTTTGGAGCGCATGCTCGCGGACGGCGCCGTCATCGGTGGCGAGCAGTCCGGCCACATCATCTTCCTGGAGCACAACACCACCGGTGACGGCCTGGTGACGGCTCTGCAGCTGCTGGCCGTGCTCAAGCGCACCGGTCGTACCCTCACCGATCTTGCCGGCATCATGAAGAAGTACCCGCAGGTACTCGTCAACGTGCATTCCGACAACAAGGCTGGTCTGGACGATTGCCAGCCCATCTGGGATGCCGTCGCTGCTGCCGAGAAGGAGCTTGACGGCCGCGGCCGCATTCTGGTGCGCCCGAGCGGTACCGAGCCGCTGGTCCGCGTGATGGCCGAGGCCGAGACGCACGAGCTGACCCAGCGCGTTGTCGACGACATCGTCGAGGTTGTCAAGCGCGAACTTCCCTAATGGTCAAAAACGGGTGCCAAGTGGTAAACTGTTAAGGTTATTTTGATTGATTGGTATGTCCGAGGGGGAGCATGTTCACTAAAGTCCTAAGGTCTTTTGGTATGCGTGGTCGAGTCCTTACGCTGGATGCTCCCATCTCGGGCGACGTCATTCCGTTGTCCGAGGTCAATGACCAGACATTTGCCACCGGCCTTTTGGGCCAGGGCGTGGCGATTCAGCCTACGGGTACGCGCGTGATTGCGCCGGCAGACGCCAAGGTCGAGGCCATTTTTCCCACGGGACACGCCGTTGCGCTCAACACGGTCGATGGCTTGGACGTGCTCATCCACGTTGGCTTGGACACTGTTCAGCTCGAGGGCAAGCACTTTACCGTACATGCGCAAGTGGGTGACATCGTCCATAAGGGCGATGTACTCATTGAGTTCGATCGCGAGGCAATTGCTGCCGAGGGCTACGATGTGACGGTTCCCATCTTGGTGTGCAACTCCGTTGAGTTCTCGAGCATCAAGGGCTCCGTTGGCGTGCATGTCGAAGAGATGGACCAGCTCATCGTTGCTCGCGAGCGATAGCAAGTGCACGTGGCCATTAGCCTACAATTCAAACACGTTTACGGAGGGCGCCCTTGAAAGAGGACGCCCTCCGTGGCAAGATGGGATTTGTCCGAAGCTAAAAGGCTTCGGGTCACCGTGGACGGGCAGGGGCCTCGACGCGGCTAGACACGAGACACATACATTACGCGACCTCGCCCTGGTGGCCGCACACGTTGGTTGCGGCCGACGCGGGCCGCGGGCAAGTGCTTGTAAAGGGAGCCTTGCCTCTCTTGTACGAGAAAGGACGCGTAATGAAGATCATTAAAGCTAAAGACTACGAGGATATGAGCCGCAAGGCCGCCAATATCATCTCGGCGCAGGTTATCCTCAAGCCCGACTGTGTGCTGGGCCTTGCCACCGGCTCCACCCCGATCGGTGCCTACAAGCAGCTCGCTGCTTGGTACGAGAAGGGCGACGTCGACTTTGCCGAGGTCAGCACCTACAACCTGGACGAGTATCGCGGCCTTTCGCACGACGATCCCCAGAGCTATCACTACTTTATGCGTGAGAACTTCTTCGATCACATCAACATCGACCTGAACAACACGCATGTGCCCGACGGTTCCAACCCCGACGCCGCCGCTGCCTGCTCTGAGTACGACAAGATCGTCGCCGCCGCCGGTTACCCGGATCTGCAGCTGCTCGGCATTGGCAACAACGGCCACATCGGCTTCAACGAGCCCGATGACCACTTCTCCAAGGGCACGCACTGCGTCGACCTCACCGAGAGCACCATTCAGGCCAACAGCCGCCTGTTCGACAGCATCGACGACGTTCCCCGTCAGGCCTATACCATGGGTACCCAGACCATCATGTATGCCCGCATGATCCTGGTCGTCGCCAACGGCGAGGCCAAGGCTCAGGCCGTGCATGACATGTGCTACGGTCCGGTTACGCCCGCGTGCCCGGCTTCGATCCTGCAGCTGCACACCAACTGCGTTGTCGTTGCCGACGAGGCCGCCCTTTCGCTCTGCGAGTAGCGCGAATCCTGCACCTCGACATAGCTTTGCCGAAGGCCTCCGCTTTGCGGGGGCCTTTTTGCTGTCCTTGTCATATGCTTGACCAAAATCTTGCTGCAAGCTTGACGAATGTCGAATGCCCAACAGCTTGATTCATTCCATACCAGATTCTATGCAAAAATGCCACTAAAAGGTCGCAGACGGTAGCGGGTGCTAGGCGAGTTGAATGACATAGCTGAACCTTGTTCATCTGCGTTACACTGCCGCTTAGATGGGACAAGCTGACAAGCTCATTTACCTGCTTAAAGACCGATTAGTCGGGGGATTAATAACAATCGGCCCTCGCTGTACAAAAACTTGCCGCTTGCGTACCAAAAGACAACCTAAAACACAAGGGCGCTCTATTCATAGCGCGGCTTGTATGGTCTTGCGGCTACAGTGTCCATACGGTCGAGTTGAGGAGCGGGCATGGTAAACGATTTGAGCAGTATGGACGAGCTCGAGCTGATGCCTCTGGGCGGAGGCTATATGGTGCGACGCGAACGCTTGATGAATGAGCTTATCGCCAAGGGCCGAAAGGCCGGCATCGTGGTTCTCTACGCGCCTGATGGCTTTGGGAAAACCTCGGTGCTGCTGCAGTACACCCAAGAGGTAAAAAGTGACCCGACGCGAGGCCCCGTGCGGATTATCGAGGCGGATCGAGCCATTGGGCGCGAGGTGTTTATGCAGCTCGAGGTGGTAACCGAAGAGCTCAAAGACAAGCCGCATTCCCTTGTCGCGATTGATAATGTGCCAAATCTCGATCAGCACGATACCGAAGACCTCATTGACAGGATTCGCGGCCTGCGCGCTATGGGGGTAGGGGTCTTTATCTCCTGCCGTCCTTCAAATCGTCAGCTGATTCATGGGCTGGGTGACTCGGTTAAGATCAATGCGCAGATGCTCAAGGTGCATGCCTATGAGTATTCGGCGTGGGCATCGGCGTTTTCGATCAGCACATCGCTCGACTTTTATCAGCTCACGCAGGGTGTGCCCGAGCTCGTCTCGGCATTGCAGACGGGTCTGTATGGCCAAGGCGACGTAGCCGGTCTGCTTGAAAACGAGATTGTCAACGTATATGGCGCGGCACTTGTCGATCTGGCTTCGCTCGACAATAATGCGCTGTTTTGCGTGGCATGTCTCATGGTTTTGATGGGCGAGGGCAATATCGCAGAACTCGAGGCTTGCGGGGTAAGGTTGTCGATGGTCGACCAGTCCTACTTTGTACGCGACTACCCGATCTTTGGCTTGGACCCCGCCGAGCGGAGTTTTACGTGTCTGGGCACGGAGGATAACGGACGCTTGCGCTTGCGTAAGTTGGTGGCCGAGGTTCGCCCCGAACTTGTTCCGAGGGCGGCCCGGATTTTGCTTAAGGCGGGCCGATGCGATGCGGCGATGGGTCTGGCGGACACCTTTTTGGACCGTGAGGCGGTCCTTGAACTTGCTGGGCAGTATGGGGTCGATCTTGCTCTGACGGGGCACGGGGCCGATATCTGCCGAGCAGCGCTGGGCACGATCGATGCCGACGATCCGGCTCCAGAGCCAACGCCTGCCGAGGCGCTTGGCGTATATCTGGCAGCGGTCAGCGTGTCCAATACAAAGCTCGCTCGCTATATGGCATCGGTCATCGAGCGCGGGGGCGAACGGGCGGCCTGCGAAATAGACCCTGTTTCATGGAGGGTGGCCCAGGCGCTGACGGCTGTTTGCTATGGGGACAACGGGCTTGGGCTTCCTACGAACCTGGCCGTGCCAGAAATAGAGACGTCCCACACCGCACTCGACATGCTGTCCGCGCATATCGAGGTCAAGCGCTGCCTGACCGAGCGGGGAGATGACGGCGGCGTTCTACAGCAGCTCAAAACGAACAAGGCCTACGACTGCGAGCTCGACATCGCGGGGATTGTTATACGGGCCGATAGTATGCTGGTGGAGCTCTTTGACGGGTCGTTTGCGGGAACCGACGAGCGCGACGACGAGATGACGGTGGTGCGGGAGGCGCTCGACGTACGTGGGCTTAAGGCGATGGCTATCTGGGTGCGCATGGTGTTGGCGGCACGGCGGCTCCTTTCCGGCTTGCCGGTAACCGACGATGCGGCGTTCAACGAGCTCGATCGTTTTGCCGTGCGCATGCGCGACAACCAGATTCAGCTGTTTGGCCTGTTGCTAGAAGGCTGGCAGTCGCTGGCAGAGGGACGGCCGGTTAATGCAAAGTTCCGTGCGGTCCAAGTGCTCAAACTTGCCGAGGAGTCGATTGCGTACATGCGCGATAACGCATTGCTGCTGGAGCGCGCGGCATATCTGCGTAACACCTCGATGGTTTCGGTGCGCGAGGAAGCGGAGTTGCTCGATATAAGCCAGACGCAGGTTGGTGGAGCGGAGGCCTGGATGGTGGCGCTGCATTTGGCCTGTGCGGGCCGAGACAGCGATCTTGCGGCCTGGATGTCCATGAATCGTGCGGGGATTCTAGAGCCATCGTATCGGCTCTTTGCGCGCCTTGCCATGCATTGTCTGGGCGAGCCGGCGGGCAGGATACGCAAGAAGCTTCCCGTGCGCGAGCTGTCGCGGTACTCGCTGCGCGACGATTTGGAAGGGGAGGGCGAGCGCCTGTTCCAGGCCGGCGAGGTTGAAGCCGTTGATACCATCGACCATATCGAGATTCGCATGTTTGGTGCGTTTCGCGCCGAGCGCGACGGGTTTCCCATCACGGACAAAATGTGGCGCCGCAAGAAGGCGGCGACACTTGCCGAGCGGCTTGCACTGGGCATGGATGCGCTCGTCGATCGTGAGACGCTGGCCATGGAGCTGTGGCCCCATGCCGAGTTTAATAGCGCCCGCAACAACCTGTACTCGACGATATCGCGCTTGCGGTCGGCTTTGGGGCCGACGCCGGATGGCAAGTCATGTGTGCTCATCCAAAATGAATGCATTGGGCTCAACGGCGACTACGTCAAGACCGATGTACGGCTGTTTGACCAGATAAGCCGCGAGGTTTTGGGAAATCGCACGGGTGCGCGCGGGCCCCATCTGGTCGAGTTGTGCCTTAAGATTGAGCAGCTTTATGCCGGACCGTTGTATGTTCCCAATGGCTGTAATCCCACCTACTTTTTGCGCATGCGGCGCATTATGCAGTCAAAGTACATCGATTGCATGATTAAGGGAGCAAATGCCGCTCTAGAAGAAAACGATCTGCAGTCGGCGATTTGGCTGGCGGAGTCGGGGCTTCGGCAGGAAACGGCGCGTGAGGATATGGTGCGCTGCGCCATGCGCGTCTACAGTGCGGCGGAGCGACGGCGCGATATCGTCGAGCTGTACAGCGGGCATATGCACCATCTGAGGGAGCAGGTCAATGGCGTGCCCGAGCCCGAGACGCGGCGTCTATACGAGCGCTTGGTGGAGGGGCGGCTCAATCGCGTGCTGGTCGAGCGATAAAAAACGGGCGCCCGAAGTACTTGGGCACCCGTAAGCTTGCTATGTGTTGGCTCGCCGGATCATTGGCTCTTAGACGAGCTTGATCTTCTCGATATCCTTGCGCGAGGACTCGCGATACAGCGAGAACTTGCGGCCGATAACCTGGACGACCTCGGCGTGGCAACGCTCGGCGAGCTCCTCGGCGGCCTCGCGGGCGGAAAGACTGGAGCCATCGAGCACGGAGCACTTAACGAGCTCGTGCTTCTCCAGGTAGGCGACCGTCTGCTCGACGGTGCCCTCATTGACATCGGACTTGCCGATGATGATGGCGGGGTTGAGGTGATGGGCCATGCTGCGAAGCTGCTTGACCTGGGCTCCTGTCAGTGCCATGGGTTCTCGCTTTCTATGTATGGGGCGCCCCTCGATGGGGCCTTAATCTACGTGAGCTGTCCCACGATAGCGCAGGAACGGCGCGGTGTGGAGCGCGTTTGCCCAGTTCAAAAAGAATGCGGATGCCGAGCGAGTGGGCAGTGCGGGCTGTGAGCAGGCTATGAGCTGGGCGCAGAGACCGGCTCCCATGCAATAAACGCCCAACGAACCTTGCGGACATGATCGAGCATGTAGCGCCCCTGCGGCACGCCCTTGGAGCCCGGCTCACCGGCATGGGAGTTCTCAATCATGTGCTGGGCGATGTAGTCGCGCAGGCGATCGATCTTATCCTCGTTGCCATGCTCAAGCATGCGAGAAAAGTCCGCCACGCCTGCCTCGAGGCTATTGAAGGTATCGCGACGAGGCGATTCAAAGTACGTAACCTGCGGCAGGGCACCCATCTGAATGAGGATATTAAAAGCATACACAAAGCCATTACTGCAGGTAACCGAGGCACCGATAGCGTTCATCAAGTGCAGATCATAGCGCGGGCTGGAGTTGGCGACCATGGTGACAGCACAACGCCGACGAGCCGTACGGTCAAGCTTGACAAGTGCACCTTTTAGATTGGTCGTCGTAACCGACCGACTGGCAAAGGCAACATCCACCGCTTTCGCGACCGGTCCAACCAAATCCCAATCATCATCCCAAGCAAGCTCAAGCGGCGTAATGCGATCCTCGAGCCCATAGTACTCAATACCAGCATCAAGCGTGCCCAACATAGCAGGGGAAAAGTCAGCAGCAATCACAGGATGCCCAGCCTGAGCAAGCGGAATAGCAATCGACCCAGCCCCACACCCCATATCCAGCACGGATTCACCAGGCTTTAACGCCAGCAGCTTCATAAAGTCCCGGGCATACGGAGCAGTCTCAAGCGGCCGAAAATGCCGAGCCCGCTTATCCCATTCAAAAGAATCATCAGCCCGCCGCCGACCAGCCTGCAAGCGCATCCATTCGCCATTCCAATCAGCAGAAAGAAGCTCAGAGCGAACATCCCCATCAACCACGGGCCAACCTCCTAGCAACAAAAAAGCGACTCCTCCCAAAAGAAGAGCCGCAACCAGCATATATCAGAAAGAACCGATCCAACGCCAAACTGCCATATCGACCATGCAGTGCAGGAGCGAAGCGACTGCAACCGGGATAGAACTCAACCGAGGTCCCGTTGTGCGGGAGCCCCGGGGAGGGCAAATATATAAGGTCGATCGCGAGTTCCGCACGAGCCGGAGAGCACTTAATGTGCTCTCCGC
>URTZ01000058.1 GCA_900550825.1 uncultured Collinsella sp.
GGCGCCGGCGGCAGCCTGCGCGGCGCCCGCCTCGAGCGAACGGGCGTTGAGCGCGTCGGCCTTACGCTCGCGAATCGAGGCATGGGCCTCCTGGCGTGCGGCACGGTCAGCGGAATCCGCCGCTGCCACACGCACGCGGTCGCCGATAGCGCCGGCGTTTTCGGGCGCCGCGGTCAGCGATTCCTCAAAGGTAATGCCCTCGTCGCCAAAGGTGAGCTCCATCGACTCGCGCGCACCGCGGTCGGGGATGGCAAACACGCAGGCATAGCGCTTGCCCACGACCTCCTGGATGCGCGTCATAAAGCGACTGTCCGATCCTGCGATGGCAGGCTGCTCAATCTTGAGCTCGGCCGTCACCGCACCGCCGGCGCGGATGAGACTCACATAGTTCAGGCGTTGCTGGGAACCAAAGTCGAGTTGCTGGGCACGCACGTACAGGCCGTCCAGACGGTCGACCCCCGCCTCGCCGGCACGTGCCTCGATATCCTCGTAGGCGCGCAGGCAATCGTCGAACAGCGAGCGCGGCTCGGACAGAACCACGAGCGCCTTGCCGCTCACATGCGACAGCGGGCTCACGGTCTGGCCGTACATCACCGGCAAAAAGCGGTCGAGCTCGGGCGTGACGATGCGCGCGTCCACCATCTCGAGCAGCGCCGCCAGCTTGCTATCGCTCTGGCTTGTGCGGTAGAGCGCCACATGCATGTTGTGGACGGCGTCGTCGGTGAGTGCGAGCTCGCGACAGGGGAAGATCTCGATGCTGTCCTCGTTGCCGATGGTCTGGCCCGTCGAACTCACCATGCGGCGGATACGGTCAATCTCATCGCCAAAAAACTCAATGCGCACGGGCGCCTTTTCCTGCGCGGGAAACACCTCGACGGTGTCGCCGTGCACACGGAACAGGCCAGGCGCGTCGGCGGCGCCGGCATTGGTGTAGCCCATGCCCACCAAACGTTGCGGCACCTCGTCAAAAGGAATCTCCTCGCCCACCGCAAAAGTGGTGGACTCCCAGTAGCGGCTCTCGACCGGCGGCACGCAGCGCAGCAGCGCGCGAGCCGAGGCGACCATGATGCAGTTGTCCCCGCGCACGATACGCCCGAGCGCCTCGCAGCGCTGGGCCACCACGGCGTCGTCGGGCGCCTGCTCGCGCCACGGATAGTCCTTGCGCTCGGGAAAACGGCACACATGTGCCAGGCCCACGTAGGCGGCAAGGCTGCGCGCAGCGCGATCGGCCGCGTCCTCGCCGCTCACAATGTAGACCGTGGGGCGCGGACGGCGCGCAAACTGGGCGGCGGCCATAAGCGTTCGGCCCGACTGAGACACGGCCAGCGTCACGTCCTCGCCAGAATCGAGCCCGGCCTCGACGGTCTGCAGCGCCTCGGCAGTGTAGAGCTGCGCGGCTATACGGTGAATGAGCATGCTGTTCCTCCGGCATTGCAACGCCAAAAGCCCGCCGAGGCAAGCTCAGCGGGTCGTTCGTCAAATTCGTTGTCTGTCATGGTAGCGCATGAAGAGG
This sequence comes from uncultured Collinsella sp., assembly GCA_900550825.1. Taxonomy (GTDB): domain Bacteria; phylum Actinomycetota; class Coriobacteriia; order Coriobacteriales; family Coriobacteriaceae; genus Collinsella. The sequence goes on from URTZ01000058.1 coordinate 1,514, forward strand.
ACTCCAGCTCAGGCGTACGCCCAGCCCCGCAACAAAAACGCCAGATAGAACTGGACTCACCGGCTTCGCCAAAATCTCCCCGTCACTTCGAACGCCGCAACCACGGAAGGTGCCCCAAGAAACGGCTATTCCTCAAAAAAGCTCGCAACGTTCAAGCGGCTCGTCCACTCGCCTATGGTGTTGGCAAAGCCGACGCGTGTGTACACGCCCGCGAAACGACCGCGATACAGGTACAGGCCTTCCATATTAGAAGCGGGCGCAAAACCAAGATCATCCACAAGTCCTTTGGGTGCCTCTCCTCGATGCGGCCCATTGACAAGCGTTCCGCGCAAGCAGGGAGTCTGATACTGCTGAGCATACTCCTGTACAATCGCCCCAGCGGCCGCAGCGCGAGCAAGCACCTGGGACCATTCCCGTTCCGTGGCATCCAAGCCGGCAACAACGCCAACCGCGTTGTAGCCGCCGCACGGCTTGACAATCCATCGATCCTTTTCGGCAAATCTCGACAACTGGGCGCTTTCGTCCAAAATCTCGGTATAGGGCACATGCTCCCGTACAAACGATTGCTCCTCCGGGCTCAACAAGGACTGACCGGCCCGAGACCACAGAAATGCAAATACGGTCTTAGTCGCACACGGCCACGTTCTAAAACCACCAACGATGCACGCGAGCCCTTCTTGAGCCGCCTCGATTAAGGCCGAGCGTCCGTCGCACGGCTTATCCCACAGCTCGCCGGTCACCGCGCGCCGCCAAACGCAATCAATAGGACCGGCGGCATCGCACAGCCGCCTAGCACCGCTCTCGTCTTCGCCAATCCGCAGGTCGCGCACATCCGCAAAGCGCGCCACCACACCCCGTCGCCTCATAAGGTCGACAAAATGAGCCGCATCTTCCAAGTCGATGCTTTCCGAATAGTCGACGATTGCCACCGAAGCGGGATATATCTTTGATTGCGGTGCATAGAGCCCCTCGTCAACGCGGGCCCCGTCGTCCAATCGTGCACTATCCTCGGTGCGGCGAGGATGGGCCAGCTTCCACTCTGCATAGGTCTCAAACAATGCGTCTATCCAGCTACCGCACAAATCGTACTGCCGAAAGCCGGGGTGGTCGGATGCAAACTCCTCAAAGGAAGGCGTCATTCGCACTGCCTGACAGACCGCATCGGTCACTACCATTCCGGCACTGCCGTCGGTATTGAGCTCACAAAACGTATACGAACCGGCATCTTCGTCAAGAAAGATATCAACACGCGCAAGGGGAATTTGGCAATCATAGCCGGCATCCATAGCGCACAGGTCAGCAAAAGCCGGATCCATGCGAAACCACGCACGCACGGAGGCATCGGAACAAAACGCCCGCGTCACCTTGTCCATAATGCCGTACATGCGCTCGGCGGCCTCCTTAAGAAGCGCCGTCATATCCTTGTCGAATATCTTTGGCGTCAGAGCCCAGGGCGCAGGATCACCATGGTAGAGCGCATGGGTTTGAGACAAGTATTCGTCGCCTTTGCGACGACCAGGCAGGTCGCCTTCGCGCGTGCGCACGATGCGTTCAAAATAATCTTCGAGCTCTCGCGTCTTCGATATTGCCACGTTACCCTCCATTGCTTGATTTTTTGCTCATGCTACGCCAGCACGCCGCGACTTCGGCGCGCTTGAATAAGCTTCTAAATTAGCAACACATTTTTGCATGGGGCGGCAGGCGGCGACATATACTCCTGCTCAAGCGCATGCACAGCCCCGCAAAAAACGCCAGACGGGCAAGCCGTCTGGCGCTATCAGAGTGAGCTATACGCCGAGTCTAGTCGTAGACGCCCATTTTAAGCAGTATGAAGATCGGAGCGCCGTCACCCTGCGCGACGCGGACCGTGCAAGTCTCGGTACGGCCCATGGATGCATCCGCTTGAATTGCGGCGATGAACTGGTCCTTTGGCAGGCCGTAGGTGCTCTCGGGGATGTCGGAAGGAAGTAACATGCCGCCAGCACTGTAGACCTCATAGGTGAGCTCGTAGATGTTGTCGCCAAGGTCAGTCGCGCCCGTAACGATGGCACACGATGGGTTGTAATTTCCCTGGCCGTATTCCTGCTTCAGATACAAGTACCCGTCATGCGCTTCGGCCGAATCAGGAATCGCCTGCCCCTCCGGCGTTCTGTCATAAGTCATATCGGCATCGGAAAGCGTCAGACCCGTCAAGCGGTTGAGTTCCCTATTGATCACATCAGTCGCCACACGCTGGCTATTACCGTTGTCATAGTCGCCTTTCTCGATTCGATACGGCGCGTTGTCAATAAAATGGCACCAGATAAACTTAACCAGCTTGTATTTCTCGTCATCAGAAAGGCCGTCAGTCGAATCGAAGCCGCCCGTCTGATACCAGTCTCGATCGAAGTGCTCCTCCGTAAAGTTCGACAGGAACAGATTCGCGGCGGCATAGGTTGCCTGGTCATTGAGGTCGACCTTTACGCTGCTGCCCGTCTGCTCGGTCTCTTCCGGCTCTTCCCCGTCGGCGGCAGGCTTCTCCTTGGCGCTTCCCTTGTCCTTGTGCTCGGCTGAACCCTCGTCGGACCCCAGTACCGTAATCTGCGATGAGTTGCCCTGCCCAAGCGGACCCAGCACGCCGGTCAGCGCCAGAGCGGCACCGCCGGCAACGAGCACGCCCACCACGCACATGCCGACAATCACCGCGCGCTTATACGACTTCTTCTGCACGGAAGGCATCCCTGCCACCGGCATCGGTGCGGGCTCAGCAGGCGCGGCAGCCGGAGAAGCGGCGCCCATGCGTGCCCCGCAGTTCGTGCAAAATCGGTTCCGTCGGGCATCTCGGAGCCACACTTGGTGCAAAACATATTCGGGCATCCCCTCACAACAAACGGTATCTGCCGCCATCATATTGAGCCTTCGCAGCCCAAATGTGTTGCGCAACATTGGTCGCCGTCTTCGAGTGCCGGCAAAACGTGCCGGGCCCTATCCCGTCACACGCACGCTGGGGCAAAGGTCTGCCAGCGGGCACTCGTCGCACTTGGGCTTACGGGCATCGCAGATCTCGCGACCGAAGGTGATCCACTGATGGTTGACCGACTCCCAATACTCGTGCGGCAAAATCTTGAGCAGATCCTGCTCGGTCTTGAGCGGCTCCTTGGCATGTGTCTTGGGACTCAACATCAGGCGATGCGCAATGCGGTTGACGTGCGTGTCCACCGCAATGCCCTCCACGATGCCATACCCCACGTTGAGCACGATGTTCGCCGTCTTGCGTCCCACGCCCGGCAGCTTCACGAGTTCCTTCATGTCGGCCGGCACCTCGCCGCCATAGTCGGCGACGATCATCTGCGCGGCCTCCACGGCGTGCTTGGCCTTGCTCTTATAAAAGCCGAGTGACTTGATGGTGTCTGCCACGTCAGCCACACTCGCCCCGGCCATGGCCTCGGGCGTGGGCCACTGGGCAAACAGCTTCGGCGTCACCTTGTTGACCTGCGCGTCGGTCGTTTGCGCCGAGAGCAACACCGCGATCAGCAGGCGGAAGGGATTCTCGTGGTCCAAAAAGCACTCGACCGGGCCATAGCGACGGTTGAGGCGCTCACACACCTCAACGGCGCGCTCGCGTTTGGCGGCATTGGTCTCGCGTGGCATAACGACTCCTCGGCTCAGCGACATAACAAACCTATGGGCACGATTGTCCCACGTATGGGGTCTTTACGCCTCCAAAAATGCGCCGGTCTGGCGGCCCCACAGGCTCGCGTACTCGCCACCCGCCTCGACGAGCTGCGTATGCGTGCCGTCCTCGACAATCTCGCCATCGGCCAGCACCACAATGCGGTCAAGCGCCGCCACGGTGGACAGGCGGTGCGCCACCACAATGGAGGTGCGTCCACGCATCAGGTTTTCGAGCGCCTCCTGCACCAGCGCCTCGGACTCGCTGTCCAAGGCAGACGTCGCCTCGTCGAGCACCAGAATCGGCGCGTCGGTTAGGATGGCGCGGGCGATAGCCACGCGCTGACGCTGACCGCCAGAGAGCTTGACGCCGCGCTCGCCCACCATAGTGTCAAAGCCACGGGGCAAGCGGTCGATAAACTCGGTCGCATTAGCCAAGCGAGCCGCCTCGCGAATCTGCTCATCAGTGGCGTTGGGACGACCGTAGGCAATGTTTTCGCGAATGGAGCGGTGGAACAGCAGCGCCTCCTGCGGCACGTAGGCAACCTGACGGCGCAGGCTCTGCTGCGTGCAGCGCGAGACGTCCTGGCCGTCCACGAGCACGCGGCCGCCCTGTACATCGTCCAGGCGCAACAACAACTTGGTGAGCGTCGTCTTGCCCGAGCCCGATTTGCCCACCAGGCCCACGCGCTGGCCCGCCGCCACATGAAGTGTCAGGTCATCGAACACGCTCTCGCCCGCCGCAGCGTCACGGTACGCAAAGCTCAGCTGCTCAAAATCAATCGCGCCCTCGGTCACTTTGAGCTCGGGGGCGTCCGGGTCATCTGCCACCAAACGTGGCTCGTCCAGCACGCGCGTCATCTCGGCCGCATCGCCGAGCGCGCGGTTGATGCGCTGCATCATGGAGCTTACGTAGTTCAGGCGCATGGTGAGGTTATAGGTGTAGGTAAAGATCATGACGAGCGAGCCGGCCGAGATGCCAAACCACGCGTTGCCGCCCGCCACGAATACGCTCACCACGGCCATGGTGATGACGATAAGACCCGAGGTCGTAAAGTTGCGCTGCATCATGGCGTGCATCGAGACCGTCTCGGCATCGCGCGCGGCACGATCAGCGGCGTCGAACAGATCACGTTCAAAGTCCTCGCGCCCGCAGGTCTTGACGGCCAAGATGTTCGTGACCGCGTCGGAGAGCACGCCCGAGAGCTTGTTCTGCGCGGCGGACGTCGCGGCCGAAAGCGGCATGATGCGCTTGTACATAAGCCAGACAAACGCGATGTAGACGGCCATGATGCACACCAGGATCACGGTAAACGTCGGCACCACCGGGGCGAGCGCCGCCACCGTGCAGATGACCGAGGTGATGGTGGGGATGAGCGAATACACCGTCACGTCGACCAGCCCCGTATAGCCGCTCATAAAACGGCTCGTCTGGCTCACGAGCGATCCGCCAAAGCGGCTGGTGTGAAATGTCATGGATTGATTGGAGAGCGTGTCGAAGCACAGGCGCGCCAGGTGATAGTTGCCCGCAATCTCGAGCTTGTAGACGGTGTAGTCCTGCAGCTTGGAGAGGATTTGGCCCACCAGGTTAACGAGTACGAGCGCCAGGATATAGGGGCCGAAGACCTCAAACACCTGATCACCCGCCACGGGACCGGCTTGAACGCGGTCGACAATGAGGGCCATCACATAGGTATTGGCAAACGTCAGCAAAAAGATGTAGCCCGCCGACGAGAACACCGAGAGAAAGACAATCAGCGGCTGCGTGCGCGTGACACCCCAAAACCGCTGCAGCGTGCGGCGCACGGTGGAGCGTTTCAGCGGACTGGTGTTTCTCTGAGACATGGGCTTCCTTTCGCGTCTGATAGGGCGAAACGCCATTGTTGCACACTAAAGCGCACTTCAGGCAAGCGCGATGTGAAAGGCAGCGGGGTGCCCGCGTTTGCGCCGGTGCCCCGCTGCCTTGTTGCAATTAGTCCTCGTCTTCTTGGTCTGTGGAAAGGCCCGCGGGCGTGAGTCCCAAGATCTCATCGGCTTGGTCGGCGTCTTCCAGCGCGTCGATATCCTTGAGTTTGCGCTCCATGACGTTGGTGCGCGTGGTGATAATGCCCTCGACCGTTTTACCCGCGGTCTCGATCTGCTGCTGGGCGCGGCGCAGCGCCTTTTGATAGCGCGGCAGCTCGGCCTTGACGGCGGAGAGCACTCGCAGTACATCGTCGGTGCGTTTTTGCAGCCTAAACGTCTGGTAGCTCATCTGCAGGCTGTTGAGAATGGCCGCCATGGTGCTGGGGCCGGCAACGTTGACGTGATAGTCGCGGCCCAGGGTCTCGATAAGCCCGGAGCGGCTGACGACCTCGGCGTACAGCCCTTCAAACGGCACGAACATGATGCCAAAGTTGGTCGTTGCCGGCACACTCAGGTACTTTTCGCAAATGTCCTTTGCCTCGCGCTTGACCATGGTGTCGAGCGTCTTGCGCGCAGCCGCCACGGTCTCCGCATCGCCCGACTCCTGCGCGTCGAGCAAGTGCTCGTACGCGTCGCCCGGGAATTTGGAGTCGATCGGCAGCAGCACGGGATCGCCCTCGTCCACCGGCAGCTTGACGGCAAACTCAACGCGCTCCGAGGCGCCGGGCTTGGTGGCGACGTTTTCCAGATACTGGTCGGGCGTAAGGATGTCCGCCAGAATTGCACCCAGCTGCACCTCGCCCAAAATGCCACGCGCCTTCACGTTGCCCAGCACGCGCTTAAGGTCGCCCACGCCGGTGGCGATGGACTGCATGTCGCCCAGGCCCTTGTACACGGCCTCGAGCTGGTCGCTCACCTGCTTAAACGATGCCGACAGTCGGTCGTTGAGCGTGCGGGAGAGCTTCTCGTCCACCGTCGCACGCATTTGATCGAGCTGCACGTTGTTGTCTTTGCGGATGGCGCCCAGCTGAGCATCGACCGTTTCGCGCACCTTGTCCAGGCGATGCTCGATACCCTCGCGGTTGGCACCGAGCTGTTGGGCCGTCTCGCGGCGCAGGTCATCCATCCGGTCACCAGCTTGCGAAAACTCACGTGCGATGGTCAGGTAACGTTGCTGCTCCACGGCCGCATCTGTCGTCTGCTGCTGCGCGATGGCATTGGCCGTGCGGCGAGTTTCGGCCAGCGCGACGTTCAGGGCATCGAGCGCGTTGTTGGCCTGCTCGAGTGCTGCCAGCGTTTCCGCGCTACTGTCGCCACGCTCCCGCAACTCGGCACGCAGGCTCTTGAGCTGGAGGGCGCAAGCCACAGCAACCCCCACCGCCACCAAGGCGATCACAACAAGCACAATATCAATAGCAGACATAAACTCCGCCCAACAAACCCAATCGAGCACCAATCAAAACCGCGATCAATCTTACCCCGCCATACGCACCGGGCGCCCGGCCCCTTCTTGGGCGCCCCTCTCCTCCGCATATTCCATAATGCGGCGCGCCGTCTCCCTGCTCACCTTTGAGTCATCACCGGCTAAATATGCGTACACGTTTCCCTTATTCAGATTCAAATCGCGGCAGAGACCGTAGCGCGTTACACCCGATTCCTCTAGCGCTCCCAAAGTTCTTTTTCGCATCAGGGCGTTGATTCTTCTGTCCGCCACTGGCTTTTCCTTCACCGCTCTATACGCACGCCAAACGTTGGCATAACGATTAGGAAGTTTGTCCTCGGCGCATAGAGATGCCAGGCTACCCGTTTGGGCGTACAAGGACAAAACGCCTCGGTAACCCTCTTCCATCCACGAACCCTCGGATAAGCCCAGAACGTATTCGGCTTTACCCTGTGCCAAAGCGAGCAAAAACAGGGGCTCCGCCACGCGCGGCGCAACCGTCGTCGCTTGCTTAACCAGTTTTCTAAAACTGAGCGACTGCTGTCCGGATAGCTCTCGGCAATAGCCTTTTAAGAATCCCTCAAAGGTCAGATTCAACCGAGCACCTCCTTTTTGTATTGGCTGTATGCGCAGACCATCTCTTGATAACTCCGCTCCGAAGGCGACGACGCCAGCGCCTCGCCCTCGTCGAATATAAGCCGTTCGAGCAGTCCCCAATCAAGTCGGTCGACGAATGCCTGGCTATGAAGATCGATGATGTCGTTCGGACGACAGGCATAGAGCTTCATTACCGCCAGGTCCTCCAAGGATGGCGTAAAGTACCTGATAAAGCGCGCCCCAATATCCAAGGGAATCAAACGATCTTCGTAATTGAACGGCATCTGATTACAATATGCCACCGCCATACCATTCACCTCGGGGTATCGAGCTATGATCTCGCGGAGGCACCTATCTGCCTCAAACACATCAATGTCATGTGTAACCGAACGATTCGTCACATCGTTTAGCATGAAGGCGCTTCCTCCCACCAATACAACGTTCGGCCTGTCGTCTCTTGGACCTATTTCCAGCTCCGCCTCTTCGTCAATGCCCAAAAGAGTCTGCTCTAAATCCTGCTTATACATAGCAAATCCTATTATTATTCATCTTCAATAATACTATTCAGTCGCACGACAGGACCCACAGGATGCAAGAATTCTGCTCGTGGCGATAATTCGTACACCCTGGAAGTCCTAATGTGACAAACGCTAACTCTCCCAGCCGGCGCGGATGGTTGTTGCGACATCGCCTAGGCGCTGGCCCAGGGCCGCTAGATGCTGGAGCACCTCATTGGGCGAGGCACCGTTGAGAATGCACGTGAGGGCATATGAGGCCAAGAAGATTGCCGCAAGTCCTAGCGGAATGAGCACGATCATCGCCAATGTGCGCAGGCGCTGGCCCACGCGGCGACGACGCGCACGACGCTTGTCGAACGCGAGCTCCTGCGCATATGAATCTTGCTGTACGGAATAGGCCTCTGGTGCCGATTCGCACCCGGGCACGGCTGCAGGTACAGCAGCGGGCACGACGTTTTGCACGGGCGCCTGGTTGGCAACCCCTTGCATTTGCATCTCTATAAGCCGCCGCTGCTGCCGCAGCATGCGCTCGGCTTGTTGCTGTGGGGTCTCAAGAAACAGGTCCATGTTGGCCTCCAAAATCGGAGCGTTCGACGCTTACGACCAGCATCCCGCACCGCCATGACCGCGACAACGCAATCGCCGGCAATAGCCACAAAGTTTCTTTTGCTCAAAAGCTGTCGAAAAGCTCAACAACTCCCCTACCAGCACTTTCTCTGAGCTTTTTTCGCCAGCAATCTTTTGGCCTTCCACCCTTACGCCAACTGACCAAAATCTAACCAAAAGCTTGACGAAAATTGTGGAGACCGGGACCCCACACAAAAAGTGCCGCCCCAAAGGGGCGGCACACAAACCAATCTATTAGCCAAAACTCGTTGGCAAGCCCGCGCCGTCAGACCCGCGGCGTATGTCTTTGCCTCGCGCGACCCTGCGAAGCCGTGAGCGAG
>URTZ01000059.1 GCA_900550825.1 uncultured Collinsella sp.
AGCCCCGATTCGTCCATAAGCTCCATCTCGGACGGCAGCTTGTCTCCGCGTGCGTAGATGCCGGCGGCGATGCGGTCGCGAAGCGTACCCGCCAAGCGCTCGTATTGGGCCAGTTTCTTTTTAGACGAAGCGTTCATGCGATCAACCTGTATCTAACTTGTATGCGTATCTAATCAAGCGTGTATTCAATACAACAACAAAACCGCTGGTAGCTAGCTATCGAAAACCTTACCAGCAAAATTTCTAAGACAAATATAGCATACAACTAGTCGACATAACCAAAACATGTATGTAACTTGTATGCCATCGAGAGCATCAAACGAGAAGAAAGGCTGATGCACGATGACTACTCAGGAACAGGTTAAGGATGTCGTCTCCCAGGTTTTGGCTGACAAGGCAGACAAGGGCGGCATCAAGCGCGTCGTGTGGATTGGCGCTGGCGGATCCAACGGCGGCAACTATCCTGCCCAGTACTTTATGGAGCACGAGGCCACGCAGGTCGTGAGCTCCAGCTACACCAGCAACGAGTTCGTGCACGCCACCCCGGCCTACGTCAACGAGAACACCCTGGCCGTCGTCGTGTCCATGCGCGGCACCAAGGAGACCATCGTTGCCGCCCAGGTCGCCAAGGACCACGGCGCCAGCACCATCGCCATCTATGTTGACGAGTCCGGCCTCACCGAGGTCTGCGACTACAAGATCCAGTACGACAGCCTGGCCGTCGACGAGTCCTGCATGGGTCGCACCAACTCCGCCGTCGTGACCATGATCGCCATGGAGCTCACGCAGCAGACCGAGGGCTATGCCGAGTACGAGACCGCTATGGCCGCGTTTGACTTGGTCGACCCCATCTATCGCAAGGCCGTCGAGTACACCCGTCCGCTCGCTGCCAAGTGGGCCGAGCAGAACGCCGACAAGCCCTGCATCAACGTCATGGCCCAGGGCCCGCTCTTTGGTGCCGCCTACGTCTTTAGCATCTGCAACGTGCAGGAGATGCTGCAGATCGACTCTTGCACCATCAACACCTGCGATTTCTTCCATGGCCCCTTCGAGATCCTGGACAAGCGCACCTCGCTGTTCCAGCTCATCAGTGTCGGCCGCAGCCGCTGCAACGACGAGCGCGGCATCCGCTTCGTCAACCAGTACGGTGGCGAGCGCGTCTATCAGCTCGACGCCAAGGAGCTCGGCCTTAACGACATCAAGGACAGCGTGAGCGAGTACTTCAACCACCTGATCTTTGCCCCGATCCTCAACAACGTGTACATGCGCGCACTCTCTGCCGTCACCCACAAGGACTACATGACGCGCCGCTACATGTGGAAACTTGAGTATTAGTTACGGCGTTTTACCAAACGCCGTAACCGCTTCGTCTTTGGCAACACTGCCGAGATGCTGCAGTTCTGCCAGGGCTACAAGCTCGACGCCATCAACCTGGGCGCCACCGCCAACCACGACGGTGCCGATCAGATTGGCGGCAAGGACAGCTCCGTCTTCCTCGACGCCACCCAGAAGGCCGACGTCAACCAGCTGCTCGACATGGGCATCAAGCTCTACGTCCAGCAGACCCCTACGTATCAGAGCGTCGACATCGACGCCAAGCTGTAATCAACCAGGCTTTTGCCTGACTGAAAGGAGAAGGGTATGAATACGTTCATCAGTGCGGTGCTCGTCGGCCTCGTCGGCGTGTTCTGCATGTGGGACTCCCGCCTGCTCGGTCGTCTTAACTTCGAGCAGCCCCTCGTTGGCGCTACGCTCGTCGGTCTGCTGCTGGGCGATGTGCCCACCGGCCTTGCCGTCGGTGCCGCCGTCGAGCTCGTGTCCATGGGCCTGGTGCAGGTCGGCGCCGCCGTTCCGCCCGATATGGTCCTGGGCGGCATCGTGGCCGCTGCCTTTGCGTGCCTGACCGATGCTTCCGCCGAGACCGCCATGACGATCGCCATCCCGGTCGCCGTCCTGGGTCAGCTCCTCGGCATCGTGTTCCGTTCCATCATCGCCGCCCTCACCCATGTGGCAGATAGCGCGATCGATAACGGAAAGTTCAAGACCGCTTACCGTATGCACATCTGCGCCGGCTCCGGTCTGTACGCCGTCATGTACTTCCTGCCGATCTTCCTCGCCGTCTTTGTTGGCACCGACCTGGTTCAGGCCATCGTCAACATGGTTCCCGAGTGGCTGTCCACTGGTCTTAACGTTTCGACCAAGATCATGACCGCCTACGGCTTGGCCCTGCTGCTCACCATGATGATCAAGAAGGGTATGACTCCGTTCCTGTTCATCGGTTTCCTGCTCGCCGCTTACCTCAACCTGTCCGTCATCGCGGTCGCTCTGATCGGTGTGTGCCTGGCTGTCGTCTTCATGGGCTTCAAGTTCAACGGTTCCCATGCAGCCGCCGGTGTCGATTCCGACTACGATCCGCTCGAAGACGACGAAGACTAAGGAGGAACACACTATGGCAACCGCAACCAAGGACGTGTCCCTGAACAAGAAGGTCAGCCAGTTCTTCTGGCGCTCCTGGGCCATCCAGGCCTCTTGGAACTACGAGCGTCAGATGAACATGGGCTTCCTCTACGGCATGGTTCCCACGCTCGACCGCCTCTATCCGGATGAGTCCGACCCCAAGCAGCTCGCTGCTAAGAAAGAGGCTTACCACCGTCACATGGCGTTCTACAACTGCACCCCGCAGACGAGCGCCTTCATCCTGGGCCTCTCCGCTTCCATGGAGGAGGAGTACGCCAAGGATCCCGAGAACTTCGACCCCGATTCGATCAACGCGGTCAAGACCTCCCTCATGGGCCCGCTTTCCGGTATCGGTGACTCCTTCTTCCAGGGCACCATCCGCGTCATCGCCTTTGGTCTGGGCGTTCAGCTGGCTCAGCAGGGCTCCATCATGGGCCCGATCCTGGCCATGCTCATCTCCATCGTCCCCTCCGTGCTGATCACTTGGTTCGCTGCCAAGATGGGTTATCAGGGCGGCCACCAGTACCTGAGCAAGCTCCAGGGCGGCGACCTCATGGAGAAGCTCATGTATGTCTGCGGCATCGTGGGTCTTATGTCCGTGGGCGGCATGATCGCCACGCTGATCGGCGCCACCACCCCGCTGCAGTTCGCTGACGGCACCGTCGTTATCCAGGACATCCTGGACGGCATGATGCCTCAGATGATCTCCCTCGGCCTCACTGGCCTTATGTATGCGCTCATCAAGAAGAACGTCAACACCGGTTGGCTTCTCGTGATCGCCATCGTGGGCGGCATCGCCCTCTCCGCGGCCGGCATCCTGGCCTAGTCGCGATCGAGCGTCTAATCGCTTTCCCCCGGGGGCCTGCCTGGCATCCCATACCCCAGGCAGGTTCCCATCCCCAAACGTGACAAAGGGACCGTCCCTTATGTCACATCCTCGACGGGCTGGCGACTCGGCCCAAATCACGGTAACCCTGCGAGCGTCCGGCAATGTGGCGCCGCAAAAATCGAAAGGAATGTGTCAGATGTACGAGATCGACCTTAACCTCCCTAAGCAGATCGTCGCTGACGTCCTGTCCAACCACGAGATCCACAGCGTTGCCTTCGTCGGCTGCGGTGCCTCCATGTCCGACCTGTACCCCGCCAAGTACTTCCTGGCCAACAACACGGACAAGCTGAACGTTCAGATCTTCACCGCTAACGAGTTCAACTACGACACGCCTTCCTGGGTCAACGAGCACACCTTCGTGATCACCTGCTCCCTCGGTGGCTCCACGCCCGAGACCGTCGAGGCCAACAAGACCGCCAAGAAGCACAACTGCCCGGTCGTCTCCCTCACCAACAAGGCTGGCTCCGCTCTGACCGTCGACGCCGACCACGTCATCGTCCACGGCTTCCACGCCAACTATGCCGCTAAGGCCGAGAAGCCTGGCTACGCCATCGCTCTTGCTCTCGAGATCCTTCAGCAGACCGAGGGCTATGATCACTACGAGGATATGATCACCGGCCTCACCAACATCTTCGACCTGTGCGAGAACGCCGCTCAGCACTGCACCAAGCTCGCCAAGAAGTTCGCTGAGGACTTCAAGGACGACAAGATGATCTACTTCATGGCTTCCGGTGCCTCCGAGAAGATGGCTTATTCTCACGCCGCCTTCCTGTTCACCGAGATGCAGTGGATCGACGCCGCCGCCTACAACACCGGCGAGTACTTCCACGGCCCGTTCGAGGTTTCCACCGAGGGTAAGCCCTACGTCTTCTTCATGTCCGATGGTGCTACCCGTCCGATGGACGCCCGCGCCCTCACCTTCCTTGAGCGCATGGGCGCCAAGGTCGCTCTGATCGACTCCAAGGACTACGGTCTGGCCGACGCCGTGCCGGCGAGCGTCATCACCTACTTCAACCCGCTGCTGCACCTCGCCGTTATGCGCGAGTACGGCAACCAGATCGCCGAGGCCCGTCAGCACCCGCTGACCATGCGTCGCTACATGTGGAAGCTTTCCTACTAATCACAAGTAAGTAAACCTTACGGGTTGATTGAGAGGGGATGGGGTTTGCGCCCCGTCCCCTTTTTTGCTCTTGAGAGGAGATGCGTATGATCAAGGCAGTGCTGTTTGATATGGACGGCGTGCTGGTCGATACCGAGTGGTTCTACAACCGCCGCCGCGTGGCGTTTATGGAGGAGAAGGGGTTCCACTTTGACGAGATCCCCGATCTCTCGGGGTCTAACGAGCCGGCCATTTGGCAGGCGCTGGTGCCCGACGATGTTGAGTTGCGCAAGCGCCTGCGCGTGGAGTACAAGCAGGTCTACAGCCCGGTCCATCCCGTTCCGTATGCCGAGCTGCTCAACGAGCAGACAGAGCCGGTGATGCGCGAACTGCACGAGCGCGGCGTGAAGTGTGCCATCGCGAGCTCGTCCTATCGCGAGCTGATTGACGAGCTGGTGGAGATCGCCGGTATCGCCGACGTGCTGGACTACACCATCAGCGGCCACGAGTGCAGCGCGTTTAAGCCCGACCCCGAGATCTACCTGCGCGCCATGGAGGCGCTGGGCGTGGAGCCGGCCGAGTGCCTGGTCATCGAGGACTCGCCCTTGGGTATCGAGGCAGGCAAGCGCTCCGGTGCTCGCGTTTTGGCTTTGCGTCCGCACGAGGGCGTCAACCTGGACCAGTCCGCCGCCGATACCATCATCGACAACCTCACCGACATCCTTTCAGCCATCTAGCCATCTAGCGGCAAACCACCACGAAGGTGCCTGTCTCCTTTGTGGTGGTTGGGCGCCCGTCTCGCTCCATGCTACAATCGCCGACATGCCCCACAATTACATCTGCCTTCGAAAGGAGCCTGCGTGGCGAACGCCATCGATAAGCTCACGGACCGCGTGCTCGTGCTCGGCCGTCTTACCATCGTCCGTCGCGCCATCACGGCGGTGGCGGTCACCATATCCGCCGTGCTTCAGACCTTCCTGATCCAGGCGTTCATTCAGCCCGCCGACCTGCTTCCGAGCGGTCTCACCGGCGTCGCGGTCCTGCTCGATCGCGTTACCTCGCTCGGCGGTGTTCATATCGACACCTCGCTCGGCATGCTCGCGCTCAATATTCCCGTGGCGCTTCTGTGCTGGAGCGGCATTAGCAAGCGCTTCGTCATCTTCTCGATGATGCAGGTCGTGCTCTCGTCGCTGTTCCTCAACGTCTTTCACTTCGCGCCGTTTTTGGGCGACAAGATCATGCTCATTATTTTTGGCGGTGTGGTCTCGGGTCTGGGCGCTGCCATCGCGCTCAAGTCCGGCGCATCCACCGGCGGCACCGACTTTATCGCGCTGTGGGTCTCCAACCACACGGGCAAGACCATCTGGGGCGTTATCTTTGGTTTCAACTGCTTTATCCTGGCGATCTTTGGCTTTATGTTTGGCTGGGACAATGCGGCGTACTCCATCGTGTTCCAGTTTATTTCGACCAAGACCATCGACAGTTTCTATCGTCGCTACGACCGCGTGACGCTCCAGATCACGACGCGCAAGGCAGACGAGGTCATGACTGCCTATGTTGACCATTTTCAGCACGGCATTAGCTGTGCCGAGGTCATCGGCGGATACAGCCGCGAAAAGATGTACCTGCTGCATGCCGTTGTCTCGACCTACGAGAGCCAGGACATTATCAAACTGGTGTGCGACATTGATCCCGGCGCCGTGATCAACGTGTTCCACACGCTCAACTTTGTGGGCGGCTGGTGGGGCGGCCATGTCGACGAGCCCATGCCCACGGCCGTACCCGATCCCGATAAGCCCGCGCGCATGGCCAGCAGGCAGGCGCGCCTCATCGAGCAGGACAGCCTGCAGCAGGACGACGGCAAGTAAGGATTTGCTGTATGTGGTGTATCGTTTTATCAAACTGAGGTAACATATAAAAAGACGTTATATACGTATTAGTTATTTCGATATTTTGATAAGAGTGATCAGACATGCCTGCGCCCAAAAATGCACCGCTTTACCAGCAGATTTACGACGAAATTAAGGATGCGATCGAGAAAGGTGTTTATGCACCCAAGGAGCGTATTCCGTCCGAGCTTGAGCTAGCCGAGCAGTACGAGGTGAGCCGAATTACGGTGCGCCGCGCCGTCGAAGAGCTCTGCTCCGATGGCTACCTGGTTAAGCAACAGGGCCGCGGCACCTTTGTTTCCACGCCGCACATCAATCGCCAGTTCCACGCCTCGACGCTGCAGACGTTTACCGCGCTGTGTGCCGACAACGGCATGAAGGCGGGCGCACACGTGGTCGATCGTCAGATCGTTCCGGCGCGCCAAAATGAGATGGAATTCTTTGGTCTGCAGAAGGATGCGCTGCTGCTGCATATCAAGCGCGTGCGTACGGCCGACGGCGAGCCCATCTTTGAGGAGAACATCTTTGTGCCGTTTGACGCTTACCGTGAGCTGCTGACGGCAGATCTTGAGGACAAGTCGATTTTTGCCGAGGTCGAGCGTGTTGGCGGAACGCCGATTGTCTCGGTTGGCTACCGCACGGTCGAGGCCGTTCGAGCTAACGCCGAGCAGGCGGCCGAGTTGGGCATTGCTCCGCACGATCCGCTGCTCAACCTGCGTGCCGGCTTTATCGGTCCCAATGGCGAGCCGGTCCTGATGGGTAAGCAGTACTACGTGGGATCGCGCTACGTCATGGTGATGTAGCCCTTTGGTTCCGTCGTTCTAACGAACGGCGGACCGGCCGACGCTGCGCGCCCGTAATTTGGCCAATCTGCCGTTCAATTTCAAAGGCGCGACCAGAAGGTCAGCGCCTTTTCATTTCACGGCACCTTGGCTCAAATGACGGGCGCTCGCTGTCATTGCCAAAACATCGGCGTTTCCGCAGCTGTCAATGCTTTGGTGCAAGGGGTAGTCATTGGGGACGTTCTTAAATGACTAGTCGTTGGGCGTTCTTGTATGACTAGTCGTTTAAGAACGCCCAACGACTAGTCTGGGCTGCGGTCGTGTGCTGCTGTCCCTGTGGCGGCGTATAATCGGCGGCAGATGATTCTGACGTTAGGAAACCATGACCGATAGCATGCAGCAGATGGCGCTCGACACGCTCGGCGCCTATTTTGGCTACACCTCGTTTCGCCCGGGGCAGGACCGCATGGTCGATGCGATCCTTGCCGGTCGCGATGCGCTGGGTGTTATGCCCACGGGCGCCGGCAAGTCCATTTGCTACCAGGTGCCCGCGCTCATGCTGCCCGGCATCACCTTTGTGGTGAGCCCACTGCTGTCGCTGATGGAGGACCAGACCCGTGCGTTGCTCGCGGCGGGTGCGCGACCCAGCTATCTCAACTCCAGCCTTACGCCGGCTCAGCAAAACACCGTGCTCAAGCGGGCGCGCGAGGGCCGCTACCAGCTTATGTACGTGGCGCCCGAGCGCCTGCTCGAGCCGCGCTTTTTAGCCTTTGCGCAGGAGGCCGCGGGTTCCTCCGGCATTGGCGTGCCGCTCGTGGCCATTGACGAGGCACACTGTGTGAGCCAATGGGGCCAGGATTTCCGCCCCGCTTACCTGCAGATTCGCGAGTTCATCGATTCCCTGCCGCAGCGCCCTATCGTGGCGGCCTTTACCGCTACGGCGACTGAGCGCGTACGTGCGGACATTCAGCAGATGCTCGGCCTGCAAAACCCCGCGACGGTGGTGACGGGCTTCGATCGCAAGAACCTCTACTTTGGCTGCGAAGAGATGGGCGACAAGGCCAAGGCCG
Organism: uncultured Collinsella sp.; assembly: GCA_900550825.1. GTDB lineage: Bacteria > Actinomycetota > Coriobacteriia > Coriobacteriales > Coriobacteriaceae > Collinsella. Next base: position 8,187 of record URTZ01000059.1, read on the forward strand.
CGTGGGTGCGCGACTATGTGATCGCGCATTCGAGCGAGAGCGGCATCGTGTATTGCTCGACCCGCAAGACGGTCGACGCGCTGGCCGCGGAGCTTGCCGAGGCGCTGGGACCCAGCGGTATTCACGTTGGTCGCTACCACGCCGGCATGGGCAACGACGCCCGCAGGCAAAGCCAGCGTGCCTTTATCGACGACGATATTCAGGTGATGGTTGCCACCAACGCCTTTGGCATGGGCATCGACAAGCCCAACGTGCGCTACGTGATTCACAACAACGTGCCCGAGAGCATCGAGGCCTACTACCAAGAGGCGGGCCGCGCCGGCCGAGATGGCGATCCGGCCAGCTGCCATCTGCTGTGGAACGGTAACGATTTCCGCATGCGGCGCTTTTTGATCGACCGCGGCGATGCGGCCGACGAGGCGCTCGACGACGAGCAGCGCGCGTGGGCGCTCCAGAACCGTTATCGTCTGCTCAGCCAGATGGAGGGCTACTGCAATACCACCGGCTGCCTGCGCGAATACATGCTGCGCTACTTTGGCGACGAGGCCGCGGCCGAGCATGCGGCGGCCGCCGCGGGCGGCACGGCAGACGACGCCGAGGGCTGCGGCAACTGCAGCAACTGCCTCACGCAGTTCGAGGTCGAGGACGTCACCGATATGGCCCGCGCCGCTGTGCGTTATGTGGCCACGCGTCCCATGCGCTTTGGCAAGTCGCTCATCGCCGATGTGCTTCACGGCGGCAACACCGAGCGCATTCGCCAGATGCATTTGGACGAGGACTGCGGCTACGGTGAGCTGTCGAGCGAATCGGTCGGACGCATCAAGGACATCATCGGCCAGCTGTGCGGTCGCGGTTATTTGGCCACCTCGCAGGGGCAGTACCCGGTCGTGGGACTGGGTCCGCGTGCCGGCGAGGTCGAGGACGAGGCGTTCGCCTTTACCGTTAAGCGTCGTGCGTCCAAGCGCAAGGCCTCGGCCCGCGCCCGCCGCGCCGTCGATCTGCTGCGCGAGGAGGCCGAGCTGGATCAGCGCCCGCGCGTTGGCGACGATGCCGAGCTGTTCGAGCGCCTGCGTGCCTTCCGCAAGGAGATCTCGACGGAGCTGGAGATGGCGCCGTATATGGTCTTTTCCGACAAAGCCCTGCGCGGCCTGTGCCGCCTGCGTCCACAGACGCGCGAGGAGCTGGTCCAGGTCAACGGCATTGGCGAGAAAAAAGCCGACGCCTTTGGCGAGCAGTTTATGGCGGCGATTGAAGAGTTTGAGTCCGAGCATGCGCGGGATGGAGCGTAATGATGGCAGCCGATAGCAAGACCGAACGTTCCGAGCGCGCCGAGGTGCCCGCCGTGCCGCTGTACCAGCAGGTCATGGACGACCTAAAGGGCGAGATCGCGCGCGGCGTGTACCCTGCCGGCTCGCGCATCCCTGCCGAGATGGAGCTCGCGAAGTCCTACGGCGTGGGGCGCATCACCGTGCGCCGCGCCATCGAGGAGCTGTCGCGCGCGGGGTATCTCAACCGCCAGCAGGGGAGGGGCACGTTTGTGTGCGCTCCCAAGCTCAAGCGCAAGATTCGCCAGAAGGGTGACGTCCAGAGCTTTACTGAGGGTTGTGCTGCCAACGACATGGTGCCGGGTGCGCGTCTGGTGTCGCGCACGGTGGTCGCGGCGACGCACGAGGATGCGGCGTTCTTTGGCGTGGAGCCCGGCTGCGAGCTTATCGTGGTCGAACGCGTGCGCACGGCCGACGGCATCCCCGTCATGCTCGAGAACAACGCCTTTGTGCTGGCCGACCATCCCTATCTGCAGACACTTGCCGATAAGGACCTCACCGATAACTCGATCTTTGCGCTCGTTGCCGAGCATTCGGGTCGCGCGCCGCTCAAGTCCGACCCCTGCACCGTGGAGATTGCGCTTGCCGATGCTCAGACGGCCCCGCTGCTGGAGGTGCCGGTCGGCGAGCCGCTCTTCTATATGGAGGCCTACTTTACCGACGCCGGCGGGCGCCCTCTACTGCTCGGCCGCCAAAAGATCGTGGGCTCGCGCTACGTCTTCGACATCTAACGTCCACAGATAGAACAACAGGTTGATTTCCGATCTCAGCCGAACACATTGAGCAAATAGGCCATTCCCGCAGT
>URTZ01000060.1 GCA_900550825.1 uncultured Collinsella sp.
TTGCCGCGCCCCGCAGTGCCCGCTTCCCCCGAGGACAATTATCAGTGCAGGTAGAACGCCTGCGGTTTTGTTCAAAACGGGGGTATGGTTGGGGATGTCGGGTCAAACGTAGTAGATGGGCCGATTCCGTGGCGGGCGCCGTCAGCCGACCTCCGCGGGCGGAAGAAAACGGATCATTTTGGTTCCGCGAGGCCTGGGAGGTATCCGTGCGGGACTATCCGAACAAAACTATGCCGGTTTACTACGATGAATTCGACATTCCCGACCATGATTGCATTTTTCTAAATATCGCAAGCGTTCTACCTGCGGTTTTGCAAGCGCGCAATTTACCGTGGTCGAAGGTGGGCGATTCATCGTAGTAAACCGGCATAGTTTTGAGTTGATCCGTTGGGGACGGAGGAAAACGGATCATTTTTGGCTCTGTACGGCTTGCGGGGCGTCGGTATGTGACCCCACTGTTCCAAAACTATGTCGGTTTACGGGGCCGAATCGCGAACCCCCAACCATGCCGATAGTTGCAAGAATAAAACCGCAGGTAGATGAGCCGTCAATTTTCGAAAAAAGCAAGTATGGACGGGGTTCCTGGGTTTAGCCCCGTAAACCGGCATAGTTTTGAAATGGCATTAAAGCGGTAGCAGACATTTTGCTATGCCGGGGTGGTCGGCCGTTGGGCAACTACCCTCGCAGGTAGGCGATGGCGATCTGCGTGCGGTTGCGCAGGCCCATCTTTGCCAGGATCGAGCTGATGTGGTTGCGCACGGTGCCTTCGCCCATGTAGGCGGTGGCGGCGATCTCCTTGTTGTCGAGGCCGCGGGCGATGAGCTCGGCGACTTCGAACTCGCGGTCGGTCAGGCTGGCGAAGGCTGCGGGCCGGCGGGGCGTGCCCGCTTTGACGCCCGTTCCGTCAAAGTCGATGTCCTCGATCGCCTTGCCCTCGAGTATGCGTTTACCGTCCATGACCTGCGCCAACGCCGGCGGAATGGCGGCGACATCGGTCTTGATCAGGTAGCCGCGGGCGCCCAGCTTGAGCGCCGACACAATGTACTCGTCATCCGAGAATGTTGTCAGAAACACCACGCGTGCTGCAGGATCGCGCTCAAGGATTTCGCGCGCCGCCGATAGGCCGTCGCGTCCCGGCATCTGAATGTCGAGCAGCGCGATATCGGGTGTGTGCTCGGCGTAGAGCACGACCGCGTCGTCGCCGTTGGCGCCGGTGCCCACCACTTCGATCTGCGGCTGGGCACCCAGGATAATCTTGAGCGAATCGACCACTAGGCGGTCGTCGTCGACAACGATGAGCCTCATCGGCCCTCATCTCCTTGCTGTTTGGGGACGGTGGCAAACACGCGCCAGCCGGGGGCGCCGGCGCGCAGGCCGGCGGTGAAGGTTCCGCCAAGCGCCTCGACGCGCTCGCGCATGGAGCTCAACCCCATGCCCTCTGCGGCGCCGCAGCCGCTTGCTTGGACCCCGCCCGCGCCATCGTCGGTAACGATGAGCTGGTAAAACGACGGATGCTCCATGCACCGCACGGTAATGGTTTTGGCATGGGCGTGGCGCATGGTGTTGGAGAGCGCCTCGCGCAGGACCGCCGCAAAGCAGTTGGCGACATTTGCGGGCGCATGCTCGGCCAAAACTTCAAGCTCAACCTGCGGGCCGCCGTCCGAGCGTGCGCCTTCAACGATGCTCTCGAGCTGTACGGAGAGGTCGACGGCGTTGTCGTTGAGCGCGTGGACGCTGGTGCGCACAAGCTGGAGCGCCTCGTCAACCGTGCGTTTGACGTCGGCGAAATCGGCGGCGACGCCGGGCTCGTCGGCGTGGACCACGCGCAGGGCTTCGGCCTGCAGTGAGGCGCGCGTGAGCTGGTGCCCGACGTTATCGTGGATCTCGCGCGCGATGCGGGCGCGTTCGGCGAGCGTCGCGAGCTCGACTTCGTAGTCCTGGCGGTCGGCAAGATCGCGGTTGCGCGCCTCGAGCGCGAGGGCTCGTTCCTGCAGCTCGTCGCGGGTACGGCGCATGCGCAGCTGCTCGCGCTCCAACTGGGCGGTACGTAGCGATAGCAAGGTGGCGGCAACCGAAAGGATGGCGGCCAGCAGGAGCGTTCGGGCGGTAAGCGCGTCGGTGCGAAGGTCCGCGACGAGCGCAAAGGCAAAGACGGAGCCAATGCCCAGCGCGACCCAGGCGTGCTCACGGCGCACGCGCCGCGCGATGTCATAGAGGACGAGAGGCGCAAACGGCACAAACGGCGGCACGAAGACAGCTGCGATGATGTAGACGTAGCTCGCGGCCTCGCTTGCACGGCGGGCGCGGTTTCCCTGTGCGACCTCGGCCAGCGAGGTGGCAATAACGCCAAGGCAAAACGCCGCGACCAGGCGAGCGTCCACAGCAAGACCCATGGCGGCCGCAATACAGCACGCCAGCACGATCGATTTGTCGAAAAGCCTGTTCATACGGGTATTGTACGCGAAGCTGCGTGTGGTGGAGGGACCGCCTGCGCAACCGTGACATTCCTCCCGCGCGGCAAAGCGGGGGCGTCGGCAGGCCGCACGACCAGGACCCTGCACTTGTGACAAAGCTCACTGGTGCGCGCCGGCGGCTCCTGCGATGATGCAATCGTACCGGGCCGCAAGCAACAGAAGGGCCGCCTCATGACAGACATCGTCCACGTCGAAAACCTCGTCAAGCGCTACGACGATCTTATCGCGCTCGACCACTTTAATCTGAGTATCGCCCCCGGCGAGATCTTTGGCCTGCTGGGCCCCAACGGCTCGGGCAAGACCACGTCCATCAACTGCATTCTGCAGCTGCTCGCCTACGACAAAGGCACCATCGAGCTGTTCGGCGAGCCCATGACGCCCGCTCGCTACGACCTCAAGCGCCGCATCGGCGTGGTGCCGCAGCAGGTGGCGGTATTCGACGAGCTCACCGTGCGCGAGAATATCGACTATTTCTGCAGCCTTTACGTCAGCGACCGCAAGCGCCGCCGTGCGCTGGTAGACGAGGCAATCGACTTTGTCGGCTTGGGCGACTTTGCTAAGTTCCGCCCTGGCAAGCTCTCGGGTGGCCTGGCGCGTCGCCTCAACATCGCCTGCGGCATCGCGCACAAGCCTGAGCTCATCTTCTTTGACGAGCCCACGGTGGCGGTCGACCCGCAGAGCCGCAACGCCATCCTGGAGGGCATCTGCCGCCTGCGCGACGAGGGCGCCACGGTGGTGTATACCAGCCATTACATGGAGGAAGTCGAGCAAATCTGCAGCCGCATCATGATCATGGACGGCGGGCGCGTGCTGGCGCAGGGCACCAACGACGAGCTCAAGCGCATGATTCAGATGTGCGAGCGCGTGACTGTCGAGGTTGGCGCCGTAGAGACCGCCACGGTCGAGCGGCTGCGCGCCCTCGAGCACGTGCTTTCGGTTGAGCTTTCCGGCGGCGAGCTCGTCTGCACCTGCGAGGCGAGTCCACACAACCTGGTCGACATCCTCGACACGCTGCGCGCTGCCGACGTGGCGCTCGGCCGCGTGTGGAGCGAGCCGCCGACCCTCAACGACGTGTTCCTCGAGATCACCGGCCGCGAGCTGCGCGACTAGGGGGCAGCCATGTTCAACACCATCATCACCACGGTCAAGACGCTGCTGCGCCGGCCGAGCACGTGGGTCTGGGGCGCGGTCTTTCCCATCGCGCTTTCCACGATGTTCATGTTTATGTTTGCGAACCTCAGCTCCGACGGCACGGTCGACCCGGTGCCGGTGGCCGTTGTCGCTGACGAGGCCTGGGACGCCTCGACCTTTAAGGACGTGGCGACGTCGCTTGCCAAGGAAGGCGACGACCAGTTGCTCGAGATCCACAAGTGCGACGACGCAGCCGACGCGAACCGTGCGCTCAAGGCCGGCGAGGTCGCGGGCGTCTATACGGTCGACGACGCGGGCGCGCCCAAACTCACGCTGCTATCGAGTTACGACAACTCACGTGCGTCGTCGGTGCTCACCGACCGCAGCATCCTTGAGACGGTGGCGAGCTCGTATACGCAAAATGCCGAGCTCATGTCCCAGATTGCCCAGGACAACCCGGCGGCGCTCGCCGACCCCGAGGCGGTTGCGCGCGCCCTGTCGCTCGAGGGCGGCACCCGCCGCGTAAGCCTGACGCGCACTACGCCCGATGGCACGGTCATCTACTATTACGCGCTTTTTGGCCTGGTCGCGATGATGTCTGCCGAGTTTGCCGCTTTGAGCGTCGTCGACCTGCAGCCCAATCTGTCGGGCCTTGGCGCGCGCCGCTGCGTGGGTGGCCTTTCCAAGACGGCATCACTGGCTGGCATTTTTGTGGGCTCGTGGCTGGTTTCCTTTGCCTCGATGGCGGTTGCGATTGGCTACGTGCGCCTAGTCGTTGGCGTCGACTTTGGCGGGCGCGAGGGGCTGTGTCTGGCGGGCGGCGCTGCTTCCGCGCTAGCCGCCACGGGCTTGGGACTCTTTGTGGGCACGCTTCCCGTTAAGGGTGGCAAGGCGTCCAAGTCGGGCATCCTCACGGGCTTTGCCACCACGTGCGCCCTGTTCGCCGGCCTCTACGGCGAGCCGGCGATGGCGCTTGCCGACGACGTCGCCCGCGCCTGCCCGGCCGAGTGCTGGCTCAACCCCGTCAAGCTCATCTGCGACATGTTCAATCGCCTGTATTTCTTTGAGGACCTGGGGCCCTTCGCCGTCCGCGCCGGCGCGCTCGTCCTGATGGCCCTGGTGTTTGTCGCCGCCGCTACGCTGATCTTTGGAAGGAGCCGCTATGAGCACCTTTAAGACCGCGCTTCGCATGGCGCTGGCGCACCCGTTCTACCTGCTCATCTATACGGTGTTCATCTCGCTCATGGGCGTATTCATCGCGGCCTCGGTGAGCTGGAACTCGTCGCAGCTCACCGAGTACAAGCCCTATGACACCAACGTGGTCGTGGTCGACCGCGACGACAGCGATCTTTCGCGTGCGCTTACCAAGCATCTGGGGTCGCGTTTTGAGCTGGTCACGGGCGTCGGCGACGATACGTACGATCTTGCGGACGCGCTCTCCAAGAGCAATAGCGCCAAGGGCAGCGCCGACTGCGTGTTCTTTATCCCGGAGGGGTTTGAGGACGACCTCGTTGCAGCCGCCCGCGTGGGGGAGTCCCTGCCCAAGCTCGATGTGACCTACGGTGCTGGCACCATGGCAGCGGCGCTTTCGTCTGCCGAGGCCTCGCGCTGGATCTCGCTCGCGGGCGCTGCGGCGGCCCTAGAGCCCGCTGCTTCTAACGGCGACGTTGCCAAGGCTGCCGAGCATGCTGCCGCCAAGCGCGCCGAGGTCGAGATCGAGCAGATCGAGGTCGACTCGACTGCCGCCGCCACGCTCGAGTCGTACTTCAACTTTGGCGCGTACGCGATCATCTCGTCGGTCATCGTATCGGTGGGGCTGGTGTTCTCGGGCATGAACGAGCCCGAGCGCGTGCGTCGTATGGATGCCGGCCCAATCTCCGAGCGCCGGCGCTCGCTTGCCGTGTTTGCGGCTGCCGCGGTGCTCACCGTCTGCATCTGGTTTGTGTCGAGCATGATGGGCGTCGTGGGCCTTGCCGGCGCGGTTGCCGAGGTCGGCGTGGGTCGTGTGTGCCTGGCGCTGGCGGCGACGTTTGCCCTGGCGTGCACGCCTCTGGCCGTTGGCTTTGCCCTTTCGAGCCTGGGTGCGCGTGAGGAGCTGCTCAACGGTGTGGGCAACCTGCTCGGCATGCTCATGACGTTTTTGGGCGGCGCCTGGATGCCGCTGTCGCTGATGGGCCCAGCCGTGCAGACCGCGGCGCATTTTGTGCCGACGTATTGGGTGAACGACGCGATTGGCAAGGCGCTCGCCGCGGACCTGACGTCCACCGTGCTGGGCGACATCGCTTGCGATCTGGGCGTCACAGTGCTCTTTGCCGCGGCCATCGCCGCCGTAGGCCTAGCCCTCGCCCACAACAAATCCCACGCCTAGACACCTACTCATTGGGGACAGACTTAAACGACCAAAAGTATTCATTGGGGACAGACTTAAATGACTAGCCATCGGGGGCAGATAAGGAGCGTCCCCAACTGCCGGGTGGCGAAAGAGCGTCCCTTGTGACTGGTCATTTAAGAACGTCCCCAATGACTAGTCTGAAACAAATCCCCACTCTCGCCCCAAAAATAGTTCGCCAAGGTTTACTATTATGTTCATAAAGTAGTACAAGGCTAACAATGGGGGATATCATGGCAACGCGGGAGGCCTACGTCCAGGTTAAGGATCTCAAAAAGCACTACGGCGATGGAGATGCACGCCTGACGGTGCTCGACGGCATCGACACGTCCATCAACCGCGGAGAGATCTGCGTCATGCTGGGGCCTTCGGGTTCGGGCAAGTCGACGTTTCTTAACCTGATCGGCGGCCTGGAGGATGCCGACGGCGGCTCCATCATGGTGGACGGCTGCGACCTCACGGTGCTCAAGCCTACCGACCTGGGCGAGTATCGCCGCCGTGAGCTGGGCTTTGTCTTCCAGTTCTACAACCTGGTACCCGACCTCACCATTAAGGAGAACATCGAGGTCACGGCGCACCTGTCCAAAAACCCGCTCAATGTCGACGACCTGCTGCGTTCGCTGGGCCTCTACGAGCACCGCAACAAATTTCCGCGTCAGGTTTCGGGCGGCCAGCAGCAGCGCTGTGCCATCGGTCGCGCGCTCGTCAAAAACCCGGGCCTGCTGCTGTGCGACGAGCCCACCGGTGCGCTCGACTATAAGACGTCCAAGGAAATCTTGCAGCTCATGGAGGATGTCAACCGCACCTACGGCTGCACCATCATCATCGTCACGCACAACGCCGCCATCGCCCGCATGGCCAACCGCGTGCTGCGCCTGCGCGACGGACGCATCGTCGAGGATGAGCTCAACGAGTCGCCCGTTGCGGCCACCGAGCTCGATTGGTAGGCGGCGCCATGACACCTCTCGCAAAACGTCTCCCGCGCGAGCTGCGCCGCAATATCGGCAAGTACCTGGGCATCTTTTTGCTTATGTGCGGAAGCATCGCCCTTACCTCGGGCTTTTTGCTCGCGGCGCATTCCATCGGTTGCCTTATCGACGACATGCGCGATGCGTACACGATTGAGGACGGCCGCGTGACCACCTCCTTCGAGGCTACCGACGATCAACTCAAGGCCGCCGAGGATGCGGCCGGCGACGTCGGCGGCGTCACGCTCTACAAGAATTTCTCCATCGACGCCATCATCAAAAAGACCGCCGGCGACGACGGCACCAAGCGCACGCTGCGCACCTATGCACACCGTGCTAAGGTGGACATTGCGTCCTACTGTGAGGGCAAGGAACCCAAGGCGGACGACGAGGTGGCCATCGACCGTGTCTTTGCCACCAATAACAACCTGTCCGTGGGCGATAAAGTCGAGCTCGAGGGCCGCACCTACATCATCTGCGGCATCATGACGCAGCCCGATAGCCAGGCGTTGTTCCTCGACAATTCGGACTTTACGGTGAACACCATCACGTATGGTGTCGCCGAGGTCACCGACGCCGGTTTTGCCGCGCTTGAGGACGCCGGCGGCGCGCCTGCCTACACCTACTCCTTTACCTTTACCGATCGCGACCTCCCCACCGCGGATCGCATCGATGCGGAGCAGGATATGGTCGAGGCGCTGACCGATGCCGATGCGCGCGTGGACGATCTGATCGATGCCGATTCCAATCAGGGCATTGGCTATGCGCGCAACGACGTGGACGGCGACTCCATGATGTGGATGACGTTGCTCGACATCATCATCGTGATCATGGCGTTTGTCTTTGTGGTGCTCACCGACGCCACCATCGAGGAGGAGAGCGCCATCATCGGCACGCTGCTCGCCAGCGGCTATCGCCGTCGCGAGATCGTGCTGCACTACCTGGCACTTCCCGCCATCGTGGGCGTGGCCGCGGCGCTTTTGGGCACCGCACTCGGCGTTGTGTTCTTTACCGAGCCCATGCGCGGTCTCTACTACGGCTCGTACAGTCTGCCGCCCTTCCAGGTGTACTGGAGCTGGGAGATCTTTGTGAAGTGCGCCGTGGTCCCCGCCGCCGCGCTCATTCTCATCACGCTGGTGGGCCTGCTCCGCAAAATGGGCAAGACGCCGCTGGAGTTCCTTCGCCACGAGGCGAGCGGCAAATCGGGTACCAAGCGTGGCCTGCAGCTGCCGGAGCGCATGGGCTTTGTTTCCCGCTTCCGCCTGCGCGTTTTCCTGCGCAACCTGGGCAACTTCGCCACACTCTTCGTGGGCATCGCGTTTGGGTCGCTGCTTTTGCTCTTTGGCCTGGCGATCCTGCCCACGATGACGCACTATGCGGACAACCTCGAGACGAGCCTGGTCGCCGAGCATCAGTACACACTCAAGGCGCCGCTGGAGCTCGAGGGCACTGCCGAGGAGCGCGAGCAGTGGTCGGCACTCGAGCGCTTGCAGTCGGTTGACGGCGCGCTGCTTTCTGCCGCCCAGGATGCCGATGACGAGCTTGACGGCGCGGCCGATGCGGCGCAGACGGCAGCCGATGCCGCGACCGCATCTCCGTCTGCCGAGAGCCTGACCGCAGCGCAGGATGCGCTTGCCAAGGTCCAGGACAAGAAGGATGCGCTCTACGCGCGCCTTGACGATCTTGCCGATGCCCTCGGCTGCGACCGCGACGAGGCTATCGACCTGATCGACAAGGCCTCTAAGATCGACACCGACAACGACGACATTCACCCGGTTAACACGACCGATAACGGTGCAGACAAGATTGCGCAGACCGAAGCCGCATTAGACGCGCTTGCCGGTACGGAGGGCGACACTTCCGCGCAGCAGGCAGAATTAACGGCAGAACTGGAAAAGTATAAAACGGAGCTTGCGACCGCCGAAGCGAATCAGGAAAAGGCGACGCAAGCCGTCAATAAATATCAGACACAGGCAAACAGCGCCGAAGCCGAACTGAATAAACTCGGTTCGACGCTGGAAGATAACGACAGGGCTTTAGCCGAAGCCGCGAAATCGTCCGACGGGTGCGCCGATTCCGTAGATAAATATACGGGCAAGGTCAAGCACGCAGACGAGGAAACGGAAAAGTTTTCCGACAAACTGAAAGGCAGGCTTGTCGCCGGTGCAAAAGCGGCGGGCGCAGCGCTTGCCGCTATTGGCACGGCAGCGGTCGCCGGGGTCAAACTTCTGCTTGATTTGAGCGAATCCACAGAAGAATACCGCGTTGCACAAGGAAAGCTGAATACGGCGTTTCAAGCCGCCGGGTTTTCGACGGATACGGCAAGCGCGGCATACAAGTCCCTCTATGCCGTGCTGGGAGACACGGACAACGCAACGGAATCGGCGCAGCTTTTGGCGCAGTTGGCAACGTCGGAACAGGACGTTGCAACGTGGGCGGACATTGCCGCAGGCGTTCAGGGGACATTTGGCGACGCGCTGCCGATTAACAGTTTGATCGAAGCCTCCAACGAAACGGCAAAGGTCGGACAGGTCACGGGCGCGCTTGCCGATGCGCTGAACTGGGTCGGCATTTCCGAGGACGAATTCAATGAAAAACTTGCCGCGTGCAGGGACGAAACAGAGCGTACCGCCCTGATTACGGAAACGCTGTCCGCGCAGTATCAGAACGCGACCGATATTTTCAAGGAAAATAACGCTACGGTCATGGCGGCGCGCGAAGCGCAGGCGGAACTCGACGATGCGCTTGCGCGGCTCGGCGGAACGGTTTCCGACGTAAAAACGGAACTGACGGCGGAATTCATGCCCGCGATTGCTGACCTCGTAGACGCTTTTTCGGATTTCCTGCAAGGCGCTGACGGCGCGGAAGAAGCCCTTGCGGATGCAATCGACGAACTGATTGAAAAGGCGACCGACAAGCTGCCGGAACTGCTTGATTTCGGCACGCAAATCATCATCAACATTGTAACCGGGCTTGCAAACGCCGCGCCGTCGCTTGTCGAGGGCGCGGTAACTGTTCTGTCTACGTTGGTGGAGGGCTTGCTGGAAGCCCTGCCACAGTTGACCGAAGCGGCGGCGCAAATGGTCGCGGCGCTCGTTCAGGGCATCGGGGAAGCGCTGCCGACGCTGATTCCGGCGGCGGTGGAAGCCGTCACGCAGCTTGTGCAATCCCTGATTGACAACATTCCGCTGCTTATTGAAGCGGCGTTGCAGCTTGTCACAGGGCTTGCGGAGGGCATCATTGAAGCGAT
>URTZ01000061.1 GCA_900550825.1 uncultured Collinsella sp.
CATAGCCATCCCGTGTATCAATCAAAAACGTTTTCCACTAACAGTATACCGAATATATACGAACTACCGTTCGTTAATATAGGTACGGTGCGGAAACTCCAGACCAGGGAACAGCTTGCTCGTCAGTTCGCAGAAATAACCGTCCGTCATGCTCGTGATATAATCCACCACGGCTTGATCCTTGTCGTCCTGCCAGGCATAGGTGCGATCATAGTAGGAAAGCTGCTGCTCAATGCGCGAAATATGGTGCTTAAAGATGTAAGAGGACTCGTCGCCACTGTTTAGATCCCGCAGGCAACGGTCGTAGAGCTTTACGAACGCCTCGCGCAGCTCCGCCTCGGAATCGCCTTCGATACCGCCCTTGCTATAGATCTTCTCGTAGTTCTCGCGCTTGGCTCGGCGAATTTCCTCAAACAGGTCCTCGCTCATCTCGATGCGCGGCTTACCATAGCTGTGCTCAACGATATCGATGGAAGCGTGCGTGAGGATCCAACTGTTGTAGGCACCGCCCCGGCCATCATCAAAAGCGTCGGGCGAAAGCAGGCCCGCCGCGATCGCATCCTGACGGTCACGACCGACGTAGGCAAGAATATCCGAGATGCGAACGACGCAGCCCTCGAGCGTCATGGGACGCAGATGCTCAATTGCGCTATAGCCCGTGGCAATGCAATCCTCAACCGTCTGGTCAAACTGGTCAAAGGAGCCCATGTCCGAGAGCTCAAACACACGCTGCTCGTACTCGCCGTTATGGCATAGCACGCCGTCGAGCGTCTGGAGCGACACGTTGCGGCCATACAACGCGTCGAGCACGCGAACCGACTGCACGTTATGGAAAAAATAACGCCCCGTACGCTCATGATAGATATCGTTGAGGAAGCGCTCGCCGGCATGGCCGAAAGGCGTGTGTCCCAAGTCGTGACCCAGGCCAATCGCCTCGATCAGATCGCAGTTGAGCCCCAGGGCGCGACCGATATCGCGCGCAATGCGGGAGACAAGCTGTACGTGCAAACCGCGGCGTGAAAGATCATCATTGCTACGGAAGCTAAAGACCTGCGTTTTGCCTGCATAACGGGTGTACGCCGGAAGATGAAGTATCTTTTCGGTATCGCGCATAAACGCCGGACGCATAAGCGTGCCTTTGTCGGCGGCGCGATCAATACGACGAATGACCTGATCATCGTTGCAACGATACGGGTTGACATAGCCCGAAGCACGATCGGCGGCAATGCGCTCGACAAGCTCGGGCGACAACGCCGAGGGAATACGGTCCATGCGCGCCTTAATGACGGCCGTTTCTTGATTAGATTCCATGGCATGCTCCTTAAAAAGGATGCGCAATCGGTTACAAAGTGCAGCCCACGACCTCGATTATGGCAAATATAGGCACCAAAAACGGCAGCAAAGGCAGGGAGCGCGATTTTGCAATGAGACAAGCGGCGGCAAGGGTCAGGAGCCCAACCGCAAATGCGACGACACCACCCAGGGGATCGAGGGTACAAAGGGCAAAGAGCGCCTTGGCGTCCCCCATGCCAATGCCAGGGGCGTGGCGAACACGACGCCAGAGCGACTCAGTAAGCACAAGGGCAAGGTAGACGATAACCGCAAGACCAGCGTGGTCAAGGGCTGTGTTAACGCCCCTGTCGAGCCAAACGCCTGCAAGCGCAGCCACGGCACACGCGCCGGCAAGCTGATTGGGAAACCGTCGCTCACGGGCATCAATCGCCGCGCCGGCAAAGATGCAAATCCAAAACGGGATATAGAACATCGAACACCTCCTTGGGCAGCAGCTCAAACGCAAAAACCACCACAAAGGTGCCTGTCCCCTTTGTGGTGGTTTTGATCATGGTTATTTGGCGCCTTGCATGACCTCGTCGAGGGTAACACTCACGGCGTGCTGCGTCGGCACCCAGTCAACCTTCAAGAACAGAGCAGCCACCGTAATGGGGATATAACTGAACATAAAGATCGGGAAGGTAAACAGGTTAGTCACAAGACGCCACTTTTGCGCGCAGTGAATATGCTTGTACTCAAAGATGGTCGTGAGCAGTGCCAGGATAAAGAACGTCTGATACATCATGGCGAAGGTCATAATGAGCGAAGCGGCGCACGCCTGCATCTCGACTTCGGTAGCCAAGAAACCATGCGAAAGACCGCCCACGATCAGGAACGTCGCGTTGGCGAGCATGGAGATCAGGGACAGCAGCATGCCCGGAGCGATGGTCATAAACATGTCGTAGGCGGCAAAGCGATGATAGCGGAACGTCGATTTGACAAGATGCTTGCCATAGGTAAAAAAGACCTGGTAGAAGCCCTTGGTCCAACGCATGCGCTGTTTCCAGGACGCCTTAAACGTCACGGGCTGTTCGTCAAAGAACTCCGCCGGTGCATAGCCAATGCGAATGCCGTGGATGGCGCAGAACGTGGTGAACTGAATATCCTCGGTCAGCGTATGGAACTGCCAACCGTGCATGCCCTCGATAACACTGGCGGAGATGAGGTAGCCCGAACCTGAGACGGCGCAAGACGTCTTGCAGATGTTGCGCGCGTTGTTGAGAAAGCGCGCCTCGCGCAGATACCACGTAGCATTAGCCGCCGAGATCCACGAGCTGCCGAAGTTCTTGGAGTTACGATAGCTCGTGACCACATGAAAGCCCTGGTCAAAAGCATCGTTCATCTTGGATACGTAATCGCGGGAGATAACGTTATCGGCATCGAAGATAAAGTAGCCCTCAAACGTGTCGGGATACTCGTTGAGAATGCGGTCGAAGCCAAAGTCCATGACCCAGCTCTTGCCCTTGCGGGCCAGGTCATTGCGCTCGTAAACAATGGCACCGGCCTCGCGCGCGAGCTGCGCCGTGTTGTCGGTGCAGGCATCGGCGACCACGAAGACCTCGATAAGCTCGGACGGATAGTCCTGGTCCTTGATGGAGCGTACGAGATTGGCAATTACGGCTTCCTCGTTATGCGCAGCAATGAAGAAGGCATAGCGGTGAAGTTTTTTGGCCTTGGGAGGCGCGACCTCGCCACGAAGAGCGCCAATGACAAAGAAGACCACCTGGTACAGAAAACAGACCGTGAGCAGCGTGACGACAATCTGGTTGAAGATCACGATGGGTGTGTTGGTTTGTAAAAAGGCGAGCATGCAGGCTCCCGAGAACGCGTTACGTAAACAACCGTATATCTTACCGCAGGCTTACCGAGTTCAAGAAACCACCTAATACTGGCTAGGCTTCGAGAAGACCGAGCTGCGGAACGATTTCGTCGCCGGCAGCGGTGCGGCCAAGCGAGCGCGGGGCCAGGTCGTCAAGAACCGCAGCGAGATCCCACGGCAGCTCGTCGCGGCACTCAATGCGATCCCCCGTCACGGGATGGTCGAACGCCACGCGCCAGGAATGAAGGAACTGCCTGGTCAGGCCCTGGTCGGCGCGCGCATCGCACTTGCCGTAGAGTGGATCGCCCACGCAGGCGTGGTTGATATGACGCATATGCACGCGAATCTGGTGCGTGCGACCGGTAAACAGATGGCACTCAACGAGCGTATAACCATCGTCAAAGCGCGTGGAATCAAAGCGCTCGAGGACTTTAAAGGTCGTAATGGCCTGACGGGAAAAGGGGTCGTCCGAAACCGCCATCTTGACGCGGTCGCGCGTAGAACGGGCGATACCGGTATTGATGGTGCCCTCGTCCATGGCGATGTGCCCGTGGACAAGCGTGATATAGCGGCGGTCGAGCGTACGCGTGCGAATGAGATTTTGAAGCGCGCGCTGCGTGTCGTCGTCCTTTGCCGCAAGCATGAGACCCGAGGTATCGCGATCCAAACGATGCACGATCCCAGGGCGGTCCTCACCCTGCACGGTACCAAGATGGTCGATGCCACAGTGGTAGACCAGAGCGTTCGCAAGGGTGCCGCTCTCGTGGCCATGGGCGGGATGGCACACCAGGCCCCGCTGCTTGGAGAGCACGATAAGGTAGTCGTCCTCGTAGCGGATATCGAGGGGAATGGCCTCGGGAATCACATCGGTCGGGTCGTGCGGCTCGGGCAAGTCGACCGAGATGCGATCGCCGGCGCGTACGGCGTACTTTTTAGAGAGACAAATCTCACCGTTGACGGCAACGGCGCCTCCCTCGATCAGATGCGCGCAGGCAGAGCGCGTGGGGCAGCCGTCGTTGGCACCCAGAAAGGCGTCGAGACGCTGGCCAGAGCAATCGTCGGCAACAAGAATATGGATGTCGGCCATTAACGCTCATTCCTTTCGCGAATCTTGCGGGCACGCTCCCCACGCTGCTTGGCTTTGCGCTTGGCGCGGGCCTCATCACGGGCATTGAGCTCGGCAGTCGCATCGACTTCGCGGGCCGCAGGGCTCAAGAACATG
This sequence comes from uncultured Collinsella sp., assembly GCA_900550825.1. GTDB lineage: Bacteria > Actinomycetota > Coriobacteriia > Coriobacteriales > Coriobacteriaceae > Collinsella. The sequence continues at coordinate 4,374 of URTZ01000061.1, forward strand.
TAGCCGATGAGGGCAAGCACAACGCCTACGGTGATGCCGATATCGGCCACGTTAAAGACGGGAAAGTCGATGAAGGTGGTGGCAATAAAATCGGTCACGAAGCCAAAGGCCAAACGATCGATAGCGTTGCCGATAGCACCGCCCGCAACCATCGCCATGCCCACAACCTCAAGATGGGCGAGCTGGGGTGCACGAACGAGGTACACGGCAATAGCGACAATGACCGCCAGCGCCAGCACGGCAAATGCGATGCCATGCCCCTCGCCCATGCTAAAGGCAGCGCCGATATTGCGGACAAACAGGAAGTCGATCACGCCGGGTATGACGGTCACATGCAGTGCATCGCCCACGGCACGAACCGCAAGCTTGGTCAACTGGTCAACAAGCAGCACAACCAGCGCCACCCCACCAGCAACACCCAACCGCCAACGCAAAGGCGGCGTCATACCCCCAGCACGACCCAAATCAATCCCCTACCCTCAAGAACATCGAATTCCGTTTAACGCAATTAACCATCTTATATTGCCACACGCAGAGCGCACGACATATCCACCAACACAAGCGAAATAACCAGCATAAAAAGAAAGCGGCATTCCGAAAAACAGAATGCCGCTTTTATTCAGCGGAGCAAATGGGCCGAAGGCGCCCAAATTCTACCTATAACTAAAATGCCGAGTTACCGTGCCTTAAAGGGCATTCGCACACCTCTCGCAGATGTGAGCATGGCCGTTGTACTTGCCGACGGTGGTGCGGTAGTTCCAGCAACGGTCGCAGCACTCGCCCTCGGCAGCCTCGATGGCAACGGAAAGCTCCTCGCCCTGGGTCAGCTCAACATCGGAGACGATGTAGAACTCAGCCAGGTCGACCGCCTTGTCGCCGGTCAGCAGCGCGTACATCTCGGCGGGAACGACCGCCTTGATGCGGACCTGCTGACTCTTGGTGAAGGTGCCGGCGGAGCGGGCATCCTCAAGGGCCTTGGTCACGGCGCTACGGAGCTCGAGTGAAGCCTCGAGCACGCCCTCAAACTCATTGGCCTCGTCGAACGTGATGGGCGACTTGTACCAATCGAGCAGCGCGGCGTACTTCTGGTGATCGACGCAGCCGGCGGGCGCATAGGCCATGGCCTCGTCAACCGTGTAGGACAGGATCGGCTGAAGGTCGCGCATGAGCATCGAGAAGAGCTCGGCCAGCACGGTCTGGGCGCTGCGGCGCTCGAGCGAGCCGGGCTTCTCACAGTACAGACGGTCCTTCAGGGCGTCGAGGTACACGTTGGAGAGCTCGGTAACCACGAAGTCGTAGAGCGCACGGTAAGCGCGCGGGAACTCGTAGCAAGAGTAAGCGTCGTCGACCTCGGCCTGGACCTGGGTCAGACGGGCAACCATGAGCTTGTCGAGCGGCAACAGGTCGGCAAAGGCGACGCCGTCGGTCTCGGGCTCAAACTGACCCTCGAGCTCGGAGAGCAGGAAGCGCAGCGTGTTGCGGAAACGACGGTAGGCATCGGACGTACGAGCGAGGATCTCGTGGTCGATGGAAACGTCGGAGCTGGTATCGACAGATGCAACCCACAGACGGATGATGTCGGCACCCATCTCGTCACAGACCTTGTTGGGGTCGATGACGTTACCGAGCGACTTGGACATCTTGCGGCCCTGGCCATCGAGCGTGAAGCCCTGCGAGACGACCGCCTTGTACGGAGCATGGCCGTTGGCACCCACCGAGGTGAGCAGCGAGCTCTGGAACCAACCGCGATGCTGGTCGGAGCCCTCGAGATACACGTCAGCCGGGTACTCAAGCTCGGGTCGATACTCGCAGACGGCCTTCCAGGACACGCCGGAGTCCCACCACACGTCGAGAATGTCCTTATCAGCCTTGAGGTGATGGCCGCCACACTTGGGGCAAACGCAAGCCTCGCCCAGGTAACTCTCGGGAGCGTCGGTGAACCAGGCGTCGGAGCCCTTCTCGTGGAAGAGCTTGATGACGGCGTCGAGCGTGGCGTCGTTCATGACCTTCTCGCCGCAGTCGGCGCAAGTGTAGCTGGGGATAGGCACGCCCCAGTTGCGCTGACGGCTGATGCACCAGTCGGGACGCTGCTCGACCATGGCGCCGATGCGGTTGGCGGCGTGAGCCGGATACCACTTGACGTTCTCGCGGACCTCTTTGCCAGCCTGCTCGCGCAGACCGGTCTTGTCCATCGAGACGAACCACTGGTCGGTAGCACGGAAGAGCACCGGGTGCTTGCAGCGCCAGCAGTGCGGATAGCTGTGCGTGATCTTCTTCTCGAGGACCAGGGTGCCGCGCTCGCGCAGGAACTCGATGATGTGCGGGTTGGCCTCGTCGGTATCCATGCCGCTGAAGGGGCCGCCAGTGCCAAACTCCTCGCCGGTGTAGAACTTGCCGTCGTCATCGACCGGCATGCAAATGTCGGTGATGCCCTCCTTGAGGCAGGCGAAGTAGTCGTCGACGCCGTGACCGGGCGAGTTGTGGACGATACCGGTACCGTCATCGATACCGACGTAATCGGCCAACAGCGCAACGCCCTCGACACCGTCAAAGATCGGCTGCTTATAGTGAATGTGATGGAAGGTCTCGGCGGGAACCACATAGGGCTTGCCGTCGACCACAACCGGGGTGTACTCCCAGCCAAACTCCTCGCAGCACTTGGGAGCCAGGTCCTCGAGCATGACCTCGGCGCGGCCGTCGTGCTCAACGGCGACGTAGGCGGCACCGGGCTTGAGAGAAACTGCCTGGTCGGAGGGGATGGTCCACGGCGTGGTCGTCCAGATGATAAAGTCAACCGGGCCGTCGAAGTTCTCGAGGCCGGCGGGCTTGGAGGTCATCTCAAAGCGCACGAAGATGGACGGGCTCGTCTCGTCGGAGTACTCAATCTCGGCCTCAGCAAGTGCGGTGTGGCAGTGCTTGCACCAGTGAACCGGCTTGTGGCCGCGATAGATCATGCCCTTGTCGAACATGGCCTTGAAAACCTCGATGTCGGCGGCGTCATGCTGGTGATAGAGCGTCAGATAGGGGTTGTCCCAATCGCCGAGCACGCCCAGGCGACGGAAGCCGGCCTTCTGCAGCTCGATGTTCTCGACAGCGAACTTATTGCAAAGCTCACGGATCTTAGCCGTGGAGGTCTGGTTGAACTTCTCGGTGCCGAGCTTCTCCTCGACCTTATGCTCGATCGGCTGGCCATGGCAGTCCCAACCGGGAACATAGGGAACCTCATAGCCCTGCATCATCCAGTAGCGGTTGATCATGTCCTTGGAGATCTTGTTCATGGCATGGCCGATGTGAATCGGGCCGTTGGCGTACGGAGGACCGTCGTGCAGCACGAACTTCTTGTGACCCTCGTTCTTCTTCAGAACCTGCTCGTAGACCTTGTTGTCCTGCCAGTCCTTGAGTCGCTTGGGCTCGGACTTGGAAAGACCGGCACGCATGGGAAAACCGGTCTTGGGCAGATTCATCGTCTGCTTGTACTCGTTTGCCACGGTACCCCTTTCATGTCATGGGCGCACACGCCCGTTGGGCACCAAAAAAGCGCCCGTCCCTACAAGCTGGGACGAAGCGCCACAAAACGAGCTGTACGCCCGCAAAAGCTCTTCGTTTAACCACCCAGCTTAGATGCCCTCGCCCGCGTATTCGCGCGCTCGCATCCGTTACTCGGCTGGCCTGTATCGACGACCATCTCGGCGATATCTACTAAGACGTGTCTGCGCGGCACGTCCGTTGGGACCGCAGCTCCGGGGTGATTTTCATCGGTCGCATGCACGGGTTCTCAGCGCTTCCCGCTCTCTGTAGCATGCGGACGGCCGACTACTCGTCCCCATCAACGCTTATGCGGTGTATGCTAGCACGTTCCGCGTCGGCAAAAAACCCTCAACACTGGTTTTATACGTTCGAAATTTCTCGCTATTACAGCCCTTCTCTAGGAGCAAAATACCTGAAAGCACTTTATCGAACGAAAGAAGGCTGCTATGCGCACAATTGGGATGAGCGACTACACCGTTGGCGAGGATTGCTTTACCAAGCTGCCAACTGCACTGGCGGAGTACGGCGCGAAGAAAGTCGCCATCATTGGCGGCAAGCGAGCCCTGGCTGCGGCGCTGCCGGGCATCGAGGCGGCACTTGAAGGTACCGATGTCGAGGTCCTGGAGACGCGCGTCTACGGTACCAACAGTACGCGTGCCAATATCGCCAAGGTCGTAAACTCCCCCGCCTGCCAGGAAGCCGACGTGCTCATTGCTTGCGGCGGCGGCAAGGCGCTCGATACCGTCAAGACGGCGGCCATCGAGCTCAAGAAGATCGTCTTTACCGTGCCGACGATCTGCTCCAACTGCTCCGCCGCGACCGCCATTGCCGTTGTCTACAACGACGACGGCTCGCTCGAGGGCTATTCGTACCCCAACCGCCCCGCGCACATCTTCATCAACCCCAAGATCATCGCCGAGGCGCCAGCAGAGTACTTCTGGGCCGGCGTGGGCGATGCCCTATCTAAGCAGCCCGAGATCGAGTACGCCACGAGCGCCGGTAATTTGGAGCACACCGCCGGTCTTGGCCTGGCACTCGCCCACACCTGCTCCGAGCCGCTGTTTACCTACGGCGTGCAGGGTCTAAAGGACGTGCGCCAGGACCTGTCGAGCGAGGCCGTTAAGCAGATCGCGCTCGATATCGTGGTCAACACGGGCTATGTCTCGAACCTGACCAACCAGAACGATTATTACTACAACTCGAGCGTGGCGCACGCGTTCTACAACGCCACCTGCAGCATTCCGCGTGAGGGCACCTACCTGCATGGCGAGGTCGTGAGCCTGGGCGTGCTGGTACTGTTTGCCTATACGGGCGATACCGAGAACCTTGAGCGCTACGCCGCCTTTAACAAGCAGATGGGGCTGCCCGTAACGCTTGAGCAGGTTGGCCTTACCGAGGCAGATATCCCGGCCCTGTGCGAATACGCGCACGCCACCAACGAGTGGAAGCAGGGAAACCCCGAGCCCTTCACCGACGAAAAATTCGCCGCCGCCATCAAAGCTGCCAACGCCTACGGCCACACCCTCTAGCTCTAACCCAAAACCACCACAAGGGAGCAGTACCTTTGTGGTGGTTTTTTATTGCACCACCATTCAGTTCGTACTCGAACCCGGTTCTTTACGAGAAAGGGTTCAGGTACGTTTTTTATCGTAAATTCTGCGGAAGGACTACTCGGAACGGTAAACAGGAACGAACAAAGGCAGGGCATCATCGTGGTGATGGTATCCTGCCTTTTATTTTGCGAAACCAAGGTCGCTTTATGCGAACTTGATCGCCACTTATATGGCGCATTGATGGCAATTGCTGCGTACGTGCGTACCGGGAGCCTGTACACCTCTGGCAAGGCGTAACACACTAGTCTTTGTTCCAAAGTCCGTGTGCTAAGGGGGCAGGGCCCTTAGAATTCCTGTGGAGTGTGTACGCACGTACGTAGGAAAACAGCAAATTACGCTATATCAGGGCGTTCTTTCATTGGAGCGTATGGTATACACGGCTTAGTTCAACAAATAAGAATTTATATATAAAGGAGAATATTGATGAAACTGTTTTTATGTTCGCACTTTTCAAGTGTAGGAAGTCTGATAAAGGAAGAAATTGAAA
>URTZ01000062.1 GCA_900550825.1 uncultured Collinsella sp.
GTTCCGCACGCAAAGGACAGCACTTAATGTGCTTTCCGTCTTGCGCAGGACTGTCCGCAGCGGAGAGCAAAGCATCGGGACGCGCCCCCAAGTAAACCTTACGAGAAGTCAGCAACCTGAGCAGTCAGTGCCGCCAGGATCTCCTTGAGCTCTGCTGCACGGTCCCTCTTCTTCTGGACCACGGCGGGCGCGGCCTTGGCCACAAAGCCCTCATTGGCCAGCGTCTTCTCGCAGCCGGCGAGCTCCTTCTGAGCCGCGGCGATCTCCTTCTCCAGGCGCGCCTTCTCGGCCGAAAGGTCAACCTTGCCCTCGAGCACCACAAAGACCTCGACGCCGCTGTCGACCACGGCAATGCTCGCAGCCGGCTTCTCAACGTCGGTGCCCATAACCAGCGAAGACGTGTTGGCCAACGGCTCGATGGTCGAGCGCAGGCTCTCGAGCTTCTCGATGTCCTCGGCACCGGCGCGCACGACCACGTCGAGCTCGGCCTTGGGGCTCAAGCGATAGCGCGAACGGGTGGCACGGGCGGCAGACACGACGGTACGGCACAGCTCAAACGCGCGCTCGGCGTCCTCGTCGACGTACTTGGCGTAGTCGGCGGGCTCGGGCCACTTGGCGATCATGAGCGCCTCGGCGCGGTCCACGTTGCCCTCGGCGTCCAGGTCGAGCACGCTCGCCGGCATGTTGTCCCAGATCTCCTCGGTGACAAACGGCATAAGCGGGTGCATCAGACGAATGGAGGTATCGAGCACAAAGATCAGGTTGCGCTGAGCCTGCAGACGGCCCTCGCCCTTCAGGCGGGCCTTGGTGACCTCGACGTACCAGTCGCAGACCTCATTCCAGAAGAACTGCTGCACGCCGCGGGCCATGTCGCCAAAGGTGTAGTTCTCGATACCCTCGGTGACCATCTTCACGGCCTTGGCCAGGCGGCTGAACATCCAGGCGTCGGCCGGCGTCTCCACGACGGGCTCGCCGGGCGTGTAGCCCTCCATGTTCATGAGCAGGAAGCGGCTGGCGTTCCAGATCTTGGTCACAAACGATTTGGCCTGTTCGGTACGCGGGCTGTCGATGAGCTTCTTGGTCTTCTTGTCGATGTTCGCGTCAAACTTGACGTCCTGGTTGTTGGTGCACAGCGTAAGCAGGTTGAAGCGCATGGCGTCGGCACCGTACATACCGATAAGGTCCATGGGGTCAACGCCGTTGCCCTTGGACTTGGACATGCGGCTGCCGTCCTTGGCCAGGATCGTCGGGTAGATGACGACGTCCTTAAATGGAACCTCGTCCAGGAAGTACAGCGAGCTCATGACCATGCGGGCGACCCACAGCGCGATGATGTCGCGCGCGGTGACGAGCGCCGTCGTGGGGTGATGGCCCTCGAGCAGCTCCGGCTTTTGCGGCCAGCCCTGCGTGGCAAAGGTCCACAGCTGCGAGCTGAACCAGGTGTCCAGCACGTTCTCGTCCTGATGCACGTGATGGCCGCCGCACTTGGGACACACGTCGGTGTCCTCGGTAAGGGCGTCCTCCCAGCCGCAGTCCTCGCAGTAGAACACGGGGATGCGGTGGCCCCACCACAGCTGGCGGCTGATGCACCAGTCCTTGAGGTTTTCCATCCAGGTGGTGTAGGTCTGCGTCCAGCGCGCGGGGTGGAAGGTGACCTTGCCGGAGTTGACGGCGTCGAGCGCCGGCCCCTTGAGCTTATCGACGGCCACAAACCACTGCTCGGAAAGCCACGGCTCCAGCGCGGAGTCGCAACGGTAGCAGTGCATGACGGAGTGATCGAGTTCGTCGACGTGATCGAGCAGGTCGTGCTCCTCAAACCACTTGATGACGGCCTCGCGGCACTCGTCGCGGTTCATGCCGGTAAACTCGCCGTAACCCTCGACGACCACCGCATGCTCGTCGAAGATGTTGATCTGCGGCAGGTCGTGGGCCTGACCCATGGCGTAGTCGTTGGGGTCGTGGGCAGGGGTGACCTTAACGAAGCCGGAACCAAAGTTAGCGTCGACATGCCAATCCTCAAAGATGGGAATCTCGCGGTCGACGATGGGGAGCTTGACGGTCTTACCCACAAAGGCGGCCTTCTCGGGGTCCTTCGGGGAGACGGCGACGCCCGTGTCGCCGAGCATGGTCTCGGGACGCGTGGTGGCGACGACGATGTAGTCCTGGCCGTTGACCGGCTCGGTCAGCGGATAGCGCAGGTGCCACAGGTGGCCCTTCTCGTCCTTGTACTCGGCCTCGTCGTCCGAGATAGCGGTAGTGCAGTTGGGACACCAGTTGACGATGCGCTTGCCGCGATAGATCAGGCCGTCGTGGTACCAGTCGCAGAACACCTTGCGCACGGCCTGGGCGTAGTCCTCGTCCATGGTGAAGCGCTCGTTATCAAAGTCGACGGAGCAGCCCATACGCTTGATCTGCTCGACGATGATGCCGCCGTACTCGTGGGTCCAATCCCAGCAGGCGTCGACAAACTTGTCGCGACCGATCTCCAGGCGGCTAATGCCCTCGCTCTTGAGCTTCTTGTCGACCTTGGTCTGCGTAGCGATACCAGCATGATCGGTACCGAGCACCCAGCGCGTAGACTTGCCGCGCATGCGGGCCATACGGATGATGGCGTCCTGGATGGAGTCGTCGGTGGCGTGACCCATGTGGAGCTTGCCGGTCACGTTGGGAGGCGGAATGGTGACGGTGCAGTCGCCCACGCCCTCGCGGCGCTTGTAGTAGCCGCCGTCGAGCCACTTCTGCAGGATCGCCGGCTCGTTGGTCGACGGATCGTAGTTCTTGGGCATTTCTTCCATATATCTCTCCCTGTCCCGCCGGGGAGGAATGTAGGCCCGATTTTCGCTCGGTCAGGTCCTGGCTCGCGCGAAGACCACATTAAGTGGTCTTCGGCTCGTGCGGAATCTACGAAAATCGGGCCTACATTCCTCCCCTTAGGTATCGATTACTTCAGTCTGAACGACTTCGCTGAGGCTTAAACAAACACACAGAATAACACAGGTAGTTGGGGTTATTGCGCATATATAAAATAGCCTCCGACCGCGGGTGGTCGGAGGCTATTTGCAAACACGTTTTAGGCTGGTTTAGCCGAAGATGCGCCGGGGCTGTTCTTCGCCCTTTACAGCGGCTTCGGTTACGACGACCTTGGCTACGCCCTCCTCGCTGGGGAGGTCGAACATCGTCTGCTGCAGTACGTCCTCGCAGATGGCACGCAGACCGCGGGCGCCGGTCTTGCGGGCAAGCGCCATGCGGGCGATCTCATGCAGGGCGGCGTCCTCAAACTCAAGCTTAACGTCCTCAAGCTGGAACATCTTGCGGTACTGACGCACCACGGCGTTCTTGGGCTCAGTCAGGATCGACACCAGGTCGTCCTCATCGAGCGCCTGCGTCTGGGTGACGACGGGCGTACGTCCCACAAACTCGGGGATCATGCCAAAGGCGTTGAGGTCCTGCGGGAGCACCTGACGCAGCAGGTCGTTCTCGTCGACCGAGGTGGGGCCGGCGATCTCGGAGTTAAAGCCCACGCCCTTGTTGCCCACGCGGTCGGCGATGATCTTGTCCAAACCCACAAAGGCACCGCCGCAGATAAACAGGATGTTGGTCGTGTCGATCTGCAGCAGTTCCTGCTGGGGATGCTTGCGGCCGCCGGTGGGCGGAACGCTTGCCACCGTGCCCTCAAGAATCTTAAGCAGTGCCTGCTGAACGCCCTCGCCCGAAACATCGCGGGTGATGGAGAGATTCTCGGCCTTGCGGGCGATCTTGTCGATCTCGTCCACGTAGATAATGCCAACCTGCGCGCGCTCGATATCGCCATCGGCGGCATTGATGAGCTTGAGCAGGATGTTCTCCACATCCTCGCCCACGTAACCGGCCTCGGTAAGCGCGGTAGCATCGGCGATGGCAAACGGCACCTCGAGGATGCGCGCGAGCGTCTGGGCGAGCAGGGTCTTACCGGTACCGGTGGGGCCGAGCAGCAGAATGTTGGACTTGGCGAGCTCCACCTCGTCCATATCATCGTCGAGCTGCGAATCCAAGCCGTCGTCAAAGGCCGAAAGCGCAGCGCCGCCCTCGATCACGCGGCGATAGTGGTTGTACACGGCAACCGACATGGCGCGCTTGGCGTCTTCCTGGCCCATGACATAGGCCGAAAGCTCGTCATAGATCTCGTGCGGCGTCGGCACGTGCGTGATGACCTGGCGGTCGTCCTCGAGCTCAAAGCCCTCGGCCTCGGGATCCATGGCAGGCTGGGACGCAGCCTGGCCGTGATCGTTGAGGAAGCCCGGCAGCTTGCCGTTGCGGGCAGCGTCCATAAAGTCCGAAGCCAGCGACTCCTCCAAGATCTCGGAGCAGGCGGCGACGCACTCGTCACAGATAAAGATGTTGGTCGGACCCTTTACGAGACGACGGACCTGGCCCTGCTCTTTTCCGCAGAAGGAGCAGCGGATGGGGTTGCCGTTCTCGTCAAAGTTGTCCTGCATGTTTCCTGCCATCCTAGGCGTCCTTCGCGGCGAGATCGCGCGAGGTGACGATACGGTCGATCAGGCCGTAGTCGAGGGCCTCGGCAGCGGTCAGGTAGTTGTCGCGCTCGGTATCGGCCTGGACCTTCTCGATGGGCTGGCCCGAGGCGTCGGACAGGATCTGGTTGAGCTCGCGACGGGTCTTCTTGATCTCCTCGGCCAAGATCTCGATCTCGGTCTGCTGACCCTGGGCACCACCGCTGGGCTGGTGAATCATCACCTTGGAGTGCGGCAGGCAGAAGCGCTTGCCCTTGGCGCCAGCCGAAAGCAGCACGGCGGCCATAGACGCGGCCATACCGACGCAGATGGTGGAGACCTGCGGCTTAATGAAGTTCATAGTGTCCAGAATCGCCAGACCGGAGTAGACCTCGCCGCCGGGCGAATTGATGTAGAGCGAGATATCCTTCTCGGCATCCTGGCTCTCAAGATGCAGCAGCTGGGCAACGACCAGGTTGGCGCTGACGGAGTTGATCTCCTCGCCCAAGAAGATGATGCGGTCGTTGAGCAGGCGCGAATAGATATCGTAGCTGCGCTCGCCGCGCGGCGTCTGCTCGATAACGTATGGCACGAGGGCGGAATCGAACTTAGCGATCATACGCATCTCCATTTCTCTTACGGACCAATAGTGGTTCTAGACAAACGTACGGTGCCCGCATGCTATGCATTGGCTGGCACCGTACGAAGCAACCGGATAACCGGCTTATAACTTTACCCTATCACGGGCGCATCCATGCGCTCGCGGAAAAGGTGGCGAGAATTACTCGGCGTCCTTGGCAGTCTCATCGACCTCGGTCACCTTGGCGTTCTCGACCAGGTGATCGACGGCCTTGGAGCGACGGATGGACTCGCGGACGGCAGGCATGCGGCCATCGGCGATGAACTCGGCCTTGGAAGCCTCGACGTCCTTGACGCCGGCCTTCTCGAACTCGGCGTTGATGTCGTCCTCGGTGACCTCGATCTTGAGCTCACGGGCGAGGGCGTCCAGAGCCAGGGACTCACGGGCAACGTCGTTGGCCTGCTTGTGCAGGTCGCCGATGAACTGCTCCATGGTCAGACCGGAAGCGGGCAGCCAGGTGTCCAGGGTCATGCCGCGGGCAGCGAGGTTGGACAGGAAGTTCTGGCCAAGCTCCTCAAAGACGGACTGCTCGTAGTCGGCGTCCATCTCATCGAGCTGCAGACGCTCGGCGAGAGCGGAGACGCAACGGTTCTCCTTCTCGGCCGGGAGGCGAGAAGCCTTGTCCTGCTCGATCTCGATCTTGATGGCGTCGCGCATGGCGTCGATGCTGTCGAAGCCAAAGTCGGACTTGACGAGCTCGTCGGTGAGCTCGGGGGTGTTGCGGACCTTGATGCCCTTGACGGTGACCTCGACGGTGTGGGTCTCGGCCTCCTCGCCCTCCTCGACCTCGTCGGTCCAGGTGACGGTCTTGACGTCGTCAACGTTGGCGCCGATCAGGGCCTCGTTGAACTCCTTGGGGTTGCTGTCGCTACCGGCGATGAGCATGCGGCCCTCGGCAGCGAAGTTGTCGGCGTTCTCGACGGCCTTGAGGTCGACGGTGACGTAGTCCTCGGCCTCGACGGCGCGACCCTCGACGTCCTCGAAGGTGGCACGGTAGTTGAGGAGCATCTCGACCTGGTTGTTGATCTCGGACTCGGTGACCTCCGCGGGGGGCATCTCGATCTCGACGGCGTCGAAGGAGGAGAGCTCGGCAGCAGGACGCAGGGAGAACTCGACGGTGTAGGTGTAGTCCTCGTGATCCTTGGCGAGGTCGAGCTCCTTGTAGTCACCGTTCTTGGTGGGGACGATGTCCAGCTCGTTGAGGACGGCGGGCTCGTTGGCGGCGATCAGGTCGTTGGTGGCCTGAGCGAGGGTAGCCTCGGCGCCAAGAGCGGAGTCGATGACCGGACGGGGAGCCTTACCGGCGCGGAAGCCCGGGAAGCGGTACTTCTTGGCGGTATCCTTGTAGGCCTTCTTGATCGCGGCGTCGACGTCGGCGGCCGGGATGGTGACCGTAGCGGTGAGCTTGGCGTCCTTGACGTCAGAAGCGGTGATGTTCAACACGTTCCTCCTCATACTGCCCAGCTTATCTGAGGTGCTGGTACCTTTATGCAACAAAGTGTCGCGACGGCCGAGGCCGACGCTGGTGCGTTGGTGCGGGCGAAAGGACTCGAACCTTCACGGGAATCCCACCAGAACCTAAATCTGGCGCGTCTACCAATTCCGCCACGCCCGCATGAGCGCACAGACTAGGAATGATAGCAGATACGAACGGCAAGCGCACGCACACCTTTTACAGGCTCACGACCTCACCACGAGTGCAAAAGGCGGGACGAGTTACCCCGCCCCGCCAATTGCGACTTGTTCGCTGACCCGCTACTCCCCCAGCAGGGCCTTCTCGGGCGTGATCGGAAGCGAGCGAACCTGGTGGCCGGTGGCGTGCGCCACGGCCGAGGCAACTGCGGCGAGCGGCGTGTTGATGACGACCTCGCCGATCGACTTGGCGCCAAACGGGCCCGTCGGCTCGTAGCTCGGCTCAAAGGCCACGCGAATGCTGCCGATATCCAGGCGCGTGGGCAGCTTGTAGCTCATAAAGTTGCCGGTGCGCAGGCGGCCGCGGTCGTCGTGCTCGACAATCTCGTAGAGCGCGTGACCGATGCCCTGGGCAATGCCGCCCTCGGCCTGGACGCGCGCGAGCGCCTCGTTGATCACGGTGCCGCAGTCGACGGCCGCCGCATAGTCCACCACAGTCACCTTGCCGGTGGCCTTGTCGACCTCGACCTCGGCAATGCCGGCCATAAACGGCGGAGGCGAAACGGGCAGGCAGGCAGAGGCATGCGAGGTCAGTGCGTCGCCGCCCGCGATGTTCTTGACGCACAGGTTGGCAAAGTCGCGCAGCGTGAGGTAGCGGTTCTGCTCGCGCGCGGCACGCTCGTCGGACAGGCGCACGTACTGGCCATCGAAGACCACGTCGGCGGCGTCCACGTCCCACATCTGGGCGGCCTTGGCGCAAATCTTCTCGCGCAGCTCGGTCGCGGCGTTCTTGGCCGCCAGGCCCGTCACGTACGTACCGGAGCTCGCGTACGATCCGGCGTCGAACGGCGACACGTCGGTGTCCACGCCGCGCACCACGATAAGCGAGCTCTCCACGCCCAGCTCCTCGGCGGCAATCTGCGCCAGAATCGTGTCGACGCCCATGCCGTTATCGGTGGCGCCGGTGCCGATGGTAATGAAACCGTCCTCTTCCAGGCGCATGTCGATGCCGGCGATATCCACGTTGGAGATGCCCGAGCCCTGCATGGTGAGCGCACAGCCCAGGGCGCGCACGCGGTCGCCCAGGTCCACGGCCAGCGGCTTGTCGCGCCAGCCGATCATGTCCATCGCGCGCAGCAGGCAGCGATCGAGTGCGCAGGCGTTGAGCTTCTCGTTGTAGTACTGCGGCATGATCTCGCCCTCGCGCACGATGTTCTTAAGGCGCAGGTCGGCGGGGTCCATGTGCAACATGTCGGCGAGCTCGTTGACGGCACTCTCCACGGCAAACTGGCCCTGGGTGGCACCGTAGCCGCGATACGCGCCGCCGCGGTTGGTATTGGTGTAGACGGCGTCCCAGCTAAAGCGGCTCGCCTTCACATGGTTGTAGATGGGCAGGCTCTTGTGGCCCGAAAGGCCGATCGTCGTGGTAGCGTGCTCACCGTACGCGCCGGCGTTGGACAGCGTGTGCAGATCGATGGCCGTGATGGTGCCGTCGTTCATGGCGCCCAGCTTAACGGTCATCTGCATCTGGTGGCGCGAGTTGCCCGCGGTGATGGTCTCCTCGCGGGTGTAGCAGCAGTAGCTCGGACGGCCGGTCTGCTGGGTGACGAACGCAACGAAGATCTCGCAGCAGCCCGTCTGCTTGGAGCCAAAGCCGCCGCCGATGCGCGGCTTAATGACCTGCACCTGCGACTGCGGAATGTCGAGCGACTGCGCGACCATGCGGCGCACGTGGAAGGGCACCTGCGTGGAGGTGGTCACCGAGATACGCCCAAACGCGTCGGTCGTCGCGAAGGCGCGGAAGGTTTCCATAGGCGCGGTCTGCGTGGCCTGGCTGGTGTAGGTGCGCTCAAAGACGATGTCGCTCTGGGCGAAGGCCTCGTCAAGGTCGCCAAAGTCGCTCGTGCCGCTGCACACCAGGTTGCGCGGAACGTCGCCGCCCTGCGGGAACATAAAGGTCACGTCGCCCTCGGGGTGAACCACGATGTCATTATCGAGCGCCTGGGTAAAGTCGAGCAGCGGCTCGAGCACCTCATAGTCAACCTTAATGAGCTTGAGTGCCTTGTCGGCGGCCTCCTCAGTCTCGGCGGCGACAATCGCCACCTCCTCGTTTTGGTAACGGACGAGGTTCTCGAGAATCAAGCGGTCGTAAGGACTCGGCTGCGGATAGCTCTGGCCGGCGATGGTAAAGCGGCGCTTGGGCACGTCCTCGTAGGTGTAGACGCCCACCACGCCGGGCACCTTCAGGGCGCGCGACGTATCGATGGAGCGGATCTTGGCGCGGGCATAGGGGCTGCGCTTGAGTTTGACGATGAGCGCGCCGGCGGGCACCAGGTCGCCCGTGTAGACGGGACGTCCCTCGAGCAGGGCCTTCGAGTCCTTCTTGGGCTGCTTGTGGGTGATCTGCTTGTACGAGACGCCGTCGCAGCTGGTGTCGTTGACCGGCAGCTCGGGCATCTCAAAGCCCACCTGCACGCCGGACTCGTTAAGGAAGCGCACGATAGCGCGCAGCTGGCTCTCGTAGCCGCTGCAACGACACAGGTTGCCGGCGAGCTGGCGCGAGAGCTCCTCGCGCGTAGCGACGAGGCTCGGATCCTCCTTGGCGGCGCGGGCAAGCGCCAGCACGTTCATGATGAGGCCGGGGGCGCAAAAACCGCACTGCTCGGCGCCTTCGGCAGCCATCGCACGGGCCAGCGCCTCGGACTCGGCCTTAAGGCCCTCAAGCGTGGTGATAGTATGGCCCTCGACGCGGGCGGCGGGAACCGAGCAGCTCAGCACCGGGTCGCCGTCGAGCCACACCGTGCACAGGCCGCAGTTGGTGGTCTCACAGGCGCAGCGCACCGACGCGCAGCCCTGCTCGCGCAGCAACGCAAAGAGCATGGTGTCGGGGGCAATCTGAACCTTGACCTTACGGCCGTTGAGCGTAAAGGAAAGATCGATGAGTTTGGCAGCCATTAGCGCACCTCGCTAGAATCGACGCCAGGCACGCGGCGGCAGGAATACTCGTCCGTGGCGAACTTAGGGATCTGCACGGTCTCGAGCTCGCGGGCAAGCGCAGCCGAAAGCTCGATGCCGGCGGCGCGGCGCACGGCCTGAATCGCCAGCGGCGCCGAGATGCGGCGGCGGTAGTCAGCCGAGCCCCACAGGTTGGTGCCATAGCTCAGCGCGCGTACGGATGCGGCCAGGGCGCGCAGCTCGTCCTCGGAAGGCTGCTC
>URTZ01000063.1 GCA_900550825.1 uncultured Collinsella sp.
GTTGTCGCAACCCGCCCGCCGCCGAGGCAATAGAAATCGATAGACGCCAGGCCTTACGCTTTAAGCGTGAGCACCGCGCCGAAGGCGGTCGGGCCGCAATGACTCGAGATGACGCCGCCGACCTGAGTCCAGGTAACGTCCTTAAAGCCCAGGTCGTGCGCATAGACTTCCATGTCGTCGCGCAGCTCCTCGGAAAGGCCTACCGAATACGCCAGGCCAATGTGCGAGTAGTCAATCTCGCCCTTCGTAACCATGTGGTCAATAAAGGCGCGGGCACACTTGAGCATAGAGCCGCGGAACTTCTTGGTCGCCACGAACTTGCCGCCCGTTACCTCAATGCAGGGCTTAATCTTGAGCAGATGGGCACCGAGGAATGCCACGTTGGACAAACGACCGCCCGCCTTAAGGAAGGCAAGATCGGTAGGAACAAAGCCCAGCAGCACGCGGTCCATGACGGAATTCGTAAAAGCAAAGATCTCTTCGACGGTGGCATCGGGGTGAGCCTCAATATACTTGGCGGTCTCGACGACAACGAGCGACTGGCCCACCGAGACAAAGCGCGTGTCCATGGAGAACACGTAGTCGCGGCCCTTAGCTGCAATCTTGGAGGACTGATGCGAGCAGGTCGTGGCCTCGGAGTACGCAAGATGCAGAATGGTCGCATCGGGCTGCTCGGCATGGATACGGTCGTACACGTGAGCAAAATCCGCAGGCGCGCAGCCACTGGTCTTGGGCATAACGCCAAACTCGTTGCAGCGCGAATAAATCTCGAGCGGATCGATCGAGCCGTCCTCGACGGTCTCGTCACCAATCGTGACATGCATAGGCACGCGCACGATACCGTAGCGTTCGCAGAGCTCCGGCGTCACATCCGAACCAGACTCAACCACGATTACGTACTTGCCCATTATCATCACGACCCATCTCAACATTGGCTTTTCAACACATGGCACGCGCCGCCGCACTGTTGCACAACGGCGTCCAAGCGCCAAAGAGACGCCGCCCCTTGCACACAACAAAGGACAGCGTCTCCCTGGAAAACTCCGTGCTTAACTGAGATTTTACACGGTTTATAAATGAGTGTTACTTATCCCGCAAACGGTCGCTATACGCGATAAACGGTAGTTCGCTGCGGCAACTGCGACACATTCCGCCCAGCAAGTCCAATCGTGCTCCACGCACGGTTAATGCGCGAGGCGGTAGAAATCCATCGACGCCGCACCCTCGGCATGCAACCCCATCGCCGAAACCGCCGGCGAATAGGTACGGCTCGTAAGTGCCGCCTCGCCGCTGTTGGCAAAAATCTCGACCATCGTAGTGTCCGAAAGCACGCGCAGGTCGCGAAGCTCGCTGAGCTCGATCGACCTTTGGTCGCGCCCATAGCCTTCGTCACCCATGTCGAGGGTAAGCATCCCGTCCGCATAACGTACAAAGACACCCTTGCGGATTTCGAGCTCGACCATCTTGGCGCCCTCACAGGAAACCACAAGATCAAACAGGCGTCCCGGCTCCTCAACGGTTTCACCGCCTGTCGCGCGAACGCAGTCGCCGCGCATCCTCTCAATCTCGTGCGCCGGCTGCTGGCAGAGCTTACCATCGCGCATGCTCAGCTCTCGCGGCACCGTCAACGCGCACTGCCACCCGCGCGCCACCGTCGGGTTTTCTGCCGTCGCATCGGGGCAACCCGACCATCCGATCATCAAACGCCGGCCTGCAGCATCCTCAAAGGACTGCGGAGCATAGAAATCAAAACCGGCATCGACCATCGGGGGCATGCCCTGCCCGACGATTTTAAAGCTCGGCGCCTCCCAATCGGCCTCGATGGGGAACCACACGCACTGATGCGGATTGCGGTAACGCCAACCATCGGCAGGCACACCCTGCGGACAGCAAACGAGAATAAGCTCGCCATCGAGCTCAAACAGATCGGGGCACTCCCACATAAAGCCAAACTTCTCGCCCAACTCAATGCGCGTCGCATAGCTCCAGTCCTCAAGATTGCGCGAGGTATAGACAAGCACGCAGCCACGGTCGTCTTTCGTACGAGCGCCCAGAACCATGTAGTAGATACCATCGTGCTCAAGGATCTTGGGGTCGCGCACGTGCGTACCGATATCGTCGGGGTAATTGACCGGTCCAACAGCTATGCACTTCTCGCCCAATTCGTCGGGATTCTCGGCAACCATATGAATCTGGTTTTGCTCACGGCCCGTCAACACGTAGTCGTAATCATCGCGGTCAAAATGCTTGACGTTGCCGGTATAGAAGTAGTGAATCTTGCCATCGCGTACAAAGGCAGAACCAGAATACGCTCCGTTCGAATCCAAATCGGAATCGGGGAACAGTGCGGGGCCGTGATTCTCGTACGTCACAAAATCCTTTGTCGTCAGATGGTTCCAAAGCACTGGACCGCCATGCGCAGCATCGAACGGATCGTATTGATGATAGATGTGATACGTATCACCAATCTGAACCAAACCGTTGGGGTCGTTGAGCCAGCCAAGCTCAGGCTCCACATGGAACAGGAGCCTATCGGGGTCGGACGCGATGCGACCCGCCGTCTCATCCTGTCCGGCACGCCACTGCTCATAGTCCGCGCGTGTCACCTTATTTTTTTGATTAAACATCGCCGTTGACTTTCTCGTCTATGGGGAAGGACGCTCGACTCACACGAGTCGAACGCCCTTCCTCAAATGGACTTATCCTCAGATTACACTGAACGGCTCAACTAGAAGCTAACGTCGAAGCCAGCGCCAGCGCCCTCTTCATCGGTGGTCGGCACGCCCTTTGCCTTGTTGTAGGCAAAGATCAAGACGATCGGCACGATAAAGGCGATGAGATTGCCAGCCACATACCACACGAGGGTCTCGGGCGTGACGATGAGCAGGCCAAGCACGCCGGTCAGACCCTGACCGATAGCGCGCACCTCAAAGAGCTTGACGAAGGCACCGCCGCAGCCTGCACCGATGCATGCGCAGATGAACGGAATGATCGAATAGCGCATGTTTGCAGCAAAGATAGCGGGCTCGGAGATTCCGACCAGCGTCGGGATAAAGGACGACATGCAGATGTTGCGCTCTTTGGAGTGCTTCTTGTGAATGAGGTACATACCGATGGCGCCGCCGCCCTGGGCGATGATGGAAACCGACCAGATGGCCTGGATGTAGTTGAAGCCAGTCGTGGCAACAAGGTTTGCCTCGATACCCTGGATGAACTGATGCGTACCGGTAACGACGAGCGGCTGCAGGAACGCGGCGAAGACAAAGGCACCAAAGACGCCCATCCTGTTGTACAGGATATCGATTACGCCGGCGAGGACGTCACCGATCAGGTTACCGAGCGGGCCGAACACGGTGAACAGGGCGACGTTAGCAAGAATCAGGGTAACGGTCGGGACAAAGACGAACGAAACGACCTCGGGGATGTACTTCTGGGCAATCTTTTCGACCTTGGCCATAAACCAGGCGGTCAGAATTGCAGGGAACACGCCGCCCTGGAAAGCAACCATGGGAATGGAGAGCGGACCAAAGTTCCAGTACTCAGCACCCGTCGGGTCCATAACGAACGTGTTGCGGTTCATAAGGCTCGGGTGAACCATGACGATACCGACGAGGATGCCCAGGATCGGGTTACCGCCAAAACGCTTGACTGCGCTGTACATAACCAGGACAGGCAGGTAGTCGAACGTGGTGGCGATAATGGCAAAGAAGCTTGCGAGGTTCTTGAGGAACTCGCTGTGATCGGCGAGGCTGCCCTCCATGCCAAAGAGGCCGTTGGCAACGATCAACGACTTAAGGCCGATGATGATTGCAGCGCCGACGAAGGCGGGAATGATGGGGATAAAGATGTCCGAGAATACCTTGAGAACCGAGAAGAACTTGCCCTTCTTGTCCGCCTCGGCGCCCTTGACCTCGGAAGCACTGATCTCCTTAACGCCCGTCAGAGCCATAAACTCATCGTAAACCTTGTTGACGGTACCGGTACCGAAGATGATCATGAGCTGGCCGCTGTTGTACAGCACGCCCTTGACGCCATCGATGTTCTCGAGCTCGGCCTTGTTGTATTTGCTCGTATCCTTGAGCACCAGACGCAGACGGGTCACGCAATGCGTGGCGCCCTCGATGTTCTCCAGTCCGCCGACGTTGTCGACGACTTGCTGGGACACTGCCTTGTAGTCCATGTTCCTCTCCATTCCTTTTCTAAATCATAAAACGGTTCGTTGCCGCTACAGAGACGCGATCGTTGCGTTTGCGCACTTGAGCGCACCGTCGGTGACGGTAAGCGCCACACCCTGGCCCTGCTTGTTGCAGAAGCGAGCGTTGAGCGCAACATCATCGACAAAGATGGTCGCGATGTCGTCGTCGACGACCAGACGCACATGGTGAGTGCCCTCGCCCTTAAAGAACAACGGACGCTCGAGGCCCATGTTGTTGACCTGGAACCACGGGTACTGGGGAGCCGGCGTGAACTCGAGCTTGCCCTCGCGCAGGTTGGCGCGGAACTCATAGGCAAGACCGGTCTCGGCGTCCTCAGCGAACTTGACCGAGAAGCCGGCAGCGTTACCGCCGAGCTCAATGTCGGCATCGAGCAAGTAGGTGGAGCCGGCATCCGCGGCGAGCACCTGCTCGACCTTGCCCGACTCGCAGGAAAGCTCAAAGGTCTCGACAGCCTTGCCCTCGCCAAAGGCGCCAAGCATGCTGTCGGGGAGCTTGGTGCCGAGCGTTCCGTCGGCACGCTGAACGATCTCGAGGGGCATAAAGGTGCCACCCCATAGGTAAGAGCTGGGGTCGCCGCCCTCGTCACGCGTAGGAACCCAACCAAAGAGAACGCGACGCTCGCCATCGAATGCGGTGCGAGCGGCGTAGTACGCGCGGCCGTCGAAGGAGTCGTCAGCGGGGGTAATCCAAGGACCGTTGATGGACTTGGACATGCGGTAACGGGTCTTGTTGCCGTCGCTGTACTCGGAAAAGACGAGGTACCACCAGTCGCCCATCTTAAAGAGATCAGGCATCTCAAACATGGTGTACAGGCCCGGGTTCCACCAGTCGCCCTGGAACTCCCAGTTGGTCAGATCCTTGGAGGTGAACTTGACCAGGCGGCCGGTCATCAGACGCTTGTCCTCGCCCACACGCGTGCCGAGGATGAGCATGTACTCCTCGTTCTCCTCATCCCAAAGCACAAAGGGATCGCGCCAGTTGCGGTCATCGTAACCCTCCTGGGGCGGAAGCAGCGTCTCGGCGATGTTCTTCTCCCACTTGACGGCGTCGTCGCTCGTTGCGTGAAGAAGAACCTGCTTCATCAAACGTGCGCGGACCTTATCGCGATTGCAACCAGTGTAGAGCGCATGGTACTTGTCGCCCACCTTAAACACCGTGCCGGCATAAATGTACTGGTCGACTTCCTCGTCGCCGCCGCGCTCAAGGCTCTCGCCAAAGTCCTTGTAGTTGACGAAATCCTTGGTCGTAGCGAGTGCCCAGCCAAACGGCTCTCCGAAAGGTTCGGGGTTACGCGTGTCACGCTGATGATAGAGATAGAACGTGCCGTCCTCGCCGTACGGCATGATGTCGCCTACCCAAATTCCCTCAGGCTGGTAATACACCTTGTGCATCCGAGACTTCCTTTCCACGACATACTAACTCGGTACAATGGCAAGATATGTCAATCGTTTTCATATGTCAAACGTTTTCACACCAATACGTCTTTTCGCAGTTCCAGTCGTCGGCAAACGGTTGACATATGCCGGTGAACGGTCATCAGAGGCGTTTGAGGAATTCTTTTGGCACGGGATGAACTACGCGGTTTTGCCCTCAATAAGTTCAACGGGAAGCTTGATATTCGATTCGGGATTATCGCCGTTAATAAGAGCGATGATGGATTGCGCCGCGAGCTCTCCGATGCGATCGATATCTTGACGTACGGTTGTTAAGTCAGGCATAAACGTCATAGTTCGGCGGGCACCATCCGCGCCCACGACCTTAATATCGTCTGGAGCGCTCAAGCCGCGCTGCTTCATCACGTTGAGACAGATGGCCGCCATCGTATCGTCTCCCGCAAAGATGCCGTCAATATCGGGGTTCTCATCGAGGATCTTCGCAACGACCGCGCCCTTTTCGTCGTCGGGCTTAACGAACTCAACCTCACGGACAAGCGCGGACAAACCGGCCCGCTCAACAACATCGAGGTAGGCATCGGTACGCTTATTGGCAGGCATGCGCATGCGGCTATTGCTGCGCAGGCACAGGATACGCCTGCAGCCGTCATCAATCAGACGGCGCGTGGCGAGCTCGCCGATGCCATAGCTGTCACTTGCAATCTGGACAGAGCCCTCGCCGAGATCGCAGTCGATGCCAACCAGGCTCAAGCCCATCTCGGCATATGCCTCGGCACCGATATTGAGGGAGTTGACGATGACACCGTCGACCATATTGCGGCGGAGCATGTCAATATAGGAACGCTCAAGATCGGGTCGATTGGCGCTGTTGCACAGCAACATCTTAAAGCCGTTTTCCGCTAACGTGCGCTCGACCGCCTGCACAACCTGAGCATGGAACGGGCTGCTCACAAAGGGAACGATCATACCGATAAGATTCAGGCGACCGTTGAGCATGGCACGGGCGATATCGTTGGGCGTATAGTTGATGCGCTCCATCGCGGCATGGACCTTATCGCGGGTCTCTTGGCTAATATAGCCGCGATTATTAAGCACGCGAGATACCGTAGTAGGCGAAACCCCCGCCACCGCTGCAACTTCCTTGATGCCAGGCTTAGCAGAATCCTTAGAACGAGCGCCCTCGCGAGCCATAGCACCCTCCCCCATCAACATGTCAAACGTTTACATACGAACAAAGCATACCCCAACAACAGCGGGAAGACGGTAACAGCACAAGTAAGTAAACGACTCATCCAAATAATTAGGAGAGTTCCGCCTAAAGGGTGACTACACAGGACCCCCGCCGGGCCGCTTTGGGTTACTTTCCAAAACATTTCCGCAGGACGCAAAGGGCTCCGCCGCGCGAAGCGCGCAGCGGAGCCCTTTGCATGTCCGAGGACGTTTTGGAAAGTAACCCAAAGCGGCCCGGCGATCCTGCGGGAGTTAAACCCCTTTAGAACTTGTCGTGGAAGGTACGCGAAATGACCTCGTCCTGCTGCTCCTTGGTGAGCGTGTGGAAGTTCACGGCATAGCCGGAAACGCGGATGGTCAGCTGCGGGTACTTCTCGGGGTGAGCCTGAGCGTCGAGCAGCGTCTCACGGTTGAAGACGTTGATGTTCAGGTGGTGGCCACCCTTCTCGGCGTAAGCGTCGAGCATGTGGACCAGGTTATCGGCCTGAGTCTCGGAAACTTCAGAAACCTTCATAATGTGTCTCCTTCGATCGATAGGCGCCGGCCGAAACCGGCGCGCTAATCAGTAATCGTTATTGTTAGTATAGCACTAACAATAGTTACTCGCCCAGCTGATCAAGGTCGATATCGCCAAAGAACACCTGGTCCTCCTTGCCGAGCGCACCCGGGATGATGGAGAAGGTGTTGGAGATGCCGTCCTGAGCATCGCGGAACGGGAGCTTGGAAACCGAAGACAGCGAAGCGATGGCGCCGTGGCTATCGCGCTTGTGCATGGGGTTAGCACCCGGGGCGAACGGCTGGCCAGCCTTGCGGCCGTCGGGCGTGGAGCCGGTCTTCTTACCGTACACGACGTTGGAGGTAATGGTCAGAACCGAGGTCGTGGGCACGGAATTGCGGTAGGTGTCGTTCATGCGGATGTACTCCATGAACTGGTGCACAACGTCGTGAGCGATCTGGTCGACGCGGTCGTCATCGTTACCGTACTTGGGGAACTCGCCCTCGGTCTCGAAGTCGACGATGATGCCGTTCTCGTCACGGACGGGGTGGACCTTGGCGTACTTGATGGCGGACAGGGAGTCAGCCACGACGGAAAGGCCAGCGATGCCCGTAGCGAACCAGCGGTGCACGTGCTTGTCGTGCAGAGCCATCTGGATGCGCTCGTAGCAATACTTGTCGTGCATGTAGTGAATGATGTTCAGCGAGTTGACGTACACGCCAGCGAGCCACTTCATCATGTCGTTGTACTTGGCCACAACGTCGTCGTAATCGAGCGTATCGCCCTCGACGGCGCGATACTTGGGGCCGACCTGCTTCTTGGAGACCTCGTCAACACCGCCGTTGAGTGCGTACAGCAGGCACTTGGCCAGGTTGGCGCGGGCGCCGAAGAACTGCATCTCCTTGCCAATGCGCATGGAGGACACGCAGCAGGCAATGCCATAGTCGTCGCCGTGGTAAACGCGCATGAGGTCGTCGTTCTCGTACTGGATCGAGGAGCTGGCGACAGAAGTCTTGGCGCAGAACTTCTTGAAGTTCTCGGGCAGACGGGTCGACCACAGAACGGTCATGTTGGGCTCGGGGCTGGTGCCCATGTTCTCGAGCGTGTGCAGGTAGCGGTAGCTCATCTTGGTAACGAGCGTACGGCCGTCAACACCCATGCCGCCGATGGACTCGGTGACCCACTGCGGGTCGCCGGTGAACAGGGCCTGGTACTCGGGGGTACGGGCAAACTTGACCATGCGGAGCTTCATGATGAAGTGATCCACGAACTCCTGGATCTGCTCCTCGGTGAAGGTACCGTTGGCAAGGTCGCGCTCAGCATAGATGTCGATGAACGTAGAGGTACGGCCGATGGACATAGCGGCGCCGTTCTGCTCCTTGACGGCAGCAAGGTAGGCGAAGTACATCCACTGGATGGCCTCCTGCGTGTTGGTAGCAGGGTTGGAAATATCGAAACCATAGGTCTCGGCCATCATCTTGAGCTCGCCGAGGGCGCGAATCTGCTCCTGCAGCTCCTCACGATCGCGGATGTTGTCGGCGGTCATGACCGTCGGGGTGGAAGCCTTCTGGGCCTCCTTGTCCTTGATCAGGTAGTCGACGCCGTACAGGGCAACACGACGGTAGTCGCCGATGATGCGGCCGCGGCCATAGCCATCGGGCAGACCGGTGATGATGTGGGCCGAACGGCAAGCACGCATCTCGGGGGTGTAGACATCGAAGACGCCGGCGTTGTGGGTCTTGCGCTCGAAGGTGTAGCGCTCGACAACGTTCTCGTCGACCTTATAGCCGTGCTGGCTGGCAGCCTGGCAAGCGATGCGGATACCACCGTTGACGTGCAGCGCGCGCTTGAGCGGCTTGTCGGTCTGGAGGCCAACAATGGTCTCCTTGTCGCGATGGGCATTATCGATGTAGCCAGCGGGGTGGCTCACGATACCCGTAACGGTCTTGGTGTCCATATCGAGGACACCGCCCTGCTCGCGCTCCTTAAGCAGCAGGTCGAGAACCTCGCCCCACAGCTCCTTGGTACGCTCGGTCGGGCCGGCGAGGAACGACTCGTCGCCCTCGTAGGGGGTGTAGTTCTTCTGGATGAAGTCTCGGACGTCAACCTCTCCCGTCCAAATGCCTTCCTTGAAGCCTTCCCATGCCTCCTGCATTGTGTAACCACGCTCCTAGTTACGTGTTATGCGGCGCTCTCTCACACCGCTGCTTATTGAATTCTTGAATTTTCGGCTTGCACTACCGGCTTCTTCCGTTCTTCACCACACATTGGTGCAGGGAAAACGTTTGTCCACCTTGGAACTACAACCCAAAACCCAAGATTTCATCCTTCTGAGAAGGATAACATAGCGACCCTCTCCATCTGGGCTGTTATATGTTTCTTTTTTTATATCATAATGGCGTTTTTTACAAATCCGCAGGAAATGCGAGTGCAAACAACTACCGTTCACCGATTTGTATGTTATTTTTCCTTGCCTTTGTACGACGTTCGCTCTAGCTGTTATGCCAGCTTTAGCAGGGTAAAGTGTCTCAGAGACCCTACAGAAACATGCAGGGCGACC